>JABMNY010000030.1 GCA_013204385.1 Candidatus Uhrbacteria bacterium | reverse complement strand
CGACATCAACTCGCATGTTGCTCTGTTCATCCGCGGTCGCATCATCCAGTTCATCGACATGAACGACGGTATAGATCCTCTCAGGTTCGAAACCTTCGACGAGCTCTTCAAGCAAGGAGATCTCAAACCTGTCTGGATTGCCGAGGTGCATGAGAAGACTCAGGCGACCCAAAAAAGCGGATGGAAACTCGCAAAGAGCGACTTCCGCTTGCCTGAAACAACGCGAGAGCTCACCTATACCCAGAATGTCTGGCAATGGGAATCGCTCAGACGTTTCCTCATCTTCCCTTCAAGACCTTGGTATGCGCCCAGTAAGTGGCATGGCTATTTTCAGCAGGCAGACACGCTTGTGGAGAAGAGCTTGCTCTACAGATGGCGCAACGGCTATGATCCTTATCCAACCACCTTCACGGAGGTGGAGAAATGATCCGCCGATTCCCGCATTTGTTCCTTGTCTGGATCGTGGTTTGTGTAGTGGGTGTTGCTGGATACACCTTCTGGCGCCTCAATACCGGATGGACCTTCCGCTTCATACCGCTTGTCCATGGTACAGTTTTGGGAGAGTATGAAGGTGTCACCGTGCATGCCTACGGCTGGGGAGACTCCGTTCGTGGGGAGTACGGGCTTGAATACGAATGCGTAGAACTGGTCAATCGGTACTACGTACAAGTGCTCGGACATCGCAATCTCACCAAGACAGGGCACGCTGATTCTTACTTCTGGGACGCCCAAGCCAAAGGGCTTCAAGCATTCCCCAACGGTGGAGTTGATGCGCCTGCCATCAACGATATCCTCGTGTTCGACGGAGGACCTAAGGATGGGTCTATTGGACACGTTGCTGTCGTGATCGAGGTCGATGTGCAAGAAGGCACTATCACCTTCATCGAACAGAACATGAAGGTCTTCACAGACTATGTGTTTGAGCGAGATGTATGGAAGGACTCGCTCCCACTCACACACCTGAACGGCGAATGGTTCGTCGAGTCAGGAAACTACTCTTTCCCAATTGCCGGCTGGTCACGCCCTGTGAATCAGTCATCACCAACTCGGAGTCAACAATGAAGCAGTCAATTCTCTCGCTCCTCCTCCTCGTCTCTTTCCCTGCCTTCGCAGGGGGTGGAAACTATGAGGATTCCGATCCGAGCGCGTTCTGCGCGTTCGTCGGTTTCATTCTGGTGATCATGCTGATCGGATTCATCGTCTTCGCCATCTGGGACTTCTTCAAGATGAAGACGGATCCCGAGTACGCCGAGCGCGCACGCATTGCGCGCGCAGAGTTGAAGAAGAGAGAGCGAGGAGGTTACTGACCTCTACTCGTGATCTCTGACAGGGTGTTCTGAACGCTCTGTCGACGATCGCTGACTTACCTAAGCACGTACGGTGCGAAGGTAAGTCTTTTTTTGTTCTAAAATGATCGTATTTCTCATTGACCAAACAATTTTGTGCATTCATGATAAAATAGAGGAACGTATGATAAAGCGTCTGATTCGAACAGTTCTTCCAGAGCCAATTTTGCGAGTGTATCACTACACCCTTGCGCAATTGGCGGCATTTTGGTTTCGACATCCATCTGAAGAACTGATTGTGATTGGGGTGACGGGGACAAATGGGAAGTCGAGTACGACGCAGTTTATTGGGCGTCTGCTTGAGTCATCTGGGGAACGTGTTGGATGGACGACGACGGCAAGTTTTAAAGTGGCAGAGCATGAATGGGTGAATGATAAAAAAATGACCATGCTGGGGCGGTTTCAGACGCAGAAACTCCTGCGAGAGATGGTCACGGCTGGGTGTACGTACGCAATTGTAGAAACCTCTTCTCAGGGGATCGTGCAGTCTCGGCACATTGGAATTAATTATGATGTTGTGGCGTTCACAAATCTCACCCCAGAACACATTGAGGCACACGGCGGATTTGAAAACTATAAGAATGCCAAAGGAAAATTATTCGATCGTCTACATCAGTTATCTCGCAAGGTGATTGATGGGCGTGAAATTGACAAGTGCATTGTCGTGAATTTGGATGATGCGTATGCCGAGTACTTCTTATCGTTTAACGCGGATCGTTATGCGGGCGTGACATGGAAGACTATTCCTCCTGAGCTTATCCAGCGGCTAAACACCACACCTGTTGAAGCACAGAACGTCCATTTTGAGGGAAACTGCACAACGTTTTCGATCGCGGATACAACGATGCATTTTAAACCGATCGGTCGTTTCCAACTTGAGAACGTACTTGTTGCCATCGCGACACTTGTCACATTAGGAGTTCATAAAGAGGTAATCCAGCTCGGTGTGGAATCGCTTCAATCTGTTCCTGGTCGCCTTGAGCAGATTGAAGAAGGTCAACCGTTTTCCATTATTGTGGATTACGCATACGAACCTGTCTCACTTGTGGCGGTGTATGAAGCGATAAACCTTCTCAACTATAAACGACTCATCCACATTACGGGATCTGCAGGTGGGGGACGTGATGTTGCTCGGCGTGAAATTTTGGGGACGCTCTCCGCAGAGCATGACGACATCGTGATTGTGACAAATGAAGATCCGTATGACGAGGATCCTATGCAAATTGTGAACCATGTCGCAGACGCAGCTGTGCAAGCAGGGAAGAGAGATGGAGTCGATTTATTTCGAATACTTGATCGACAAGAGGCAATTAATTTTGCTGTTGGGATTGCTGAGCGAGAAGATCTTGTGCTTGTCACAGGAAAAGGAAGTGAGCCAGTGATGGCTGTTGCGCACGGGGTTAAAATTCCTTGGGATGATCGCTTGGCGGTAAAAAATGCCGTACTGAAAAAATATGGACGTACCTAAGTATATTGAACTGAAGCCTCGAGAAGAGGTGCAAGAAGTGGTTCATACCTCACTCATTCCACGATTCTGGAAACTAGCCCTTCTGATCATTTGGACAATTCTTCCATTCTTTTTAGCGTTTCCTCTTTGGCGAGAGGGGAGTTGGGGAGTTGGGGTCTTCTGTGTCTGGCTTTTATCCGGTCTTATTGTTCTTGGGAGGACCTATTTTATGTGGGCTAGGACTGTTTTTCTTATCACGGATAAGCGCGTGATCGATCATGATCAAAAAGGGTTTTTCTATCGCGTTGTCACAGAAGCTCGATATGATCAAATTGATGAAGTGAGTTATTATGTAAAAGGAATTGTTCCAACGCTTTTCCGTTTTGGAACTCTTTCACTTCAATTGCGAGGTGCTTCAGCAGATATTCAAGTGGATCATGTCTCGCATCCCGATCGATTAACAAATCTCATTAACGATTTTCGAAGCACTTCTCCAACCATTCCTCATGCCGATTCCTAAATCCACATTCGTGAGCCGTTTGATTCGTTGGCGATTTTTTATCGTCGTGAATCTTTTTGTTGTGGCATTCTTGGGTGTTTCGCTTGGACGTGAATTTGTTCGAAGCCAATCAATCTCATCTGAGATTGCGTCGCTTCAGGAGGAGTCAGAATCACTTGTTGCAAGAAATATAGAGATTTCAGAATTGAAGACGGCGATGCAAACAGAATCCTATATTGAACGTGAAGCGCGACTCAAACTCGGACTCAAAAAACCTGGAGAAACAGTTGTGGTGATTTCTGATGATTCAGATGTTTCTGCTGGAATCGTGACGGGGTCAAATCCATCCGATCCATTGGGGTATGTGATAGAAGAATCTGGTGTGGATGAGGCAGTTGCTAATCCAACCAAGTGGTGGTATTACTTCTTCGATAAAAATTCTTTTAATCTAACATCCGATTATGACTGATGAAACGATCCCAGAACAAAATCCAGAACTGAATACTGAAGACCTTTCACCGGAAATCAAGAAGTCTCCTTTTGAAACACCTGTGGCTCCATGGAAGTTGTTTCTCAAATCTCCAAAAGGAAAACTTGTTGTCGTTCTTGGGATTTTGGTTGTTCTTCTTGGTTTCTTGACCAAGCAGGTTTATGCACGACCTGTGACAGATTCACTTGTGCGCACGGTGTCACAAGTGATCCCGTATCCGGCTCTTTCTGTGAATAGTCAGATTGTGACGATGAAAGAGTTTTTGATTGAATACGATGCACTCATGCAATATTTTGGAGATGCAGGTGAACAAACACCTCCAGCCGATCAATTGGAAATGGCGATTGCAGATACATTGATTAATAAAGTTGTCATTCAACAACTTGCAGATGAGTACGACGTGAAGCTTGATGCTGATCGTGTGGAAGCTTATTTTCAAGATGTTCTCTCTGCGCAAGAATCAGAGGAAGCATTCGAACAGAGTTTAGAGGAAACCTTTGGGTGGACGTCTGGAGAGTTCAAAGAGCGTATCGTTCAGTCTATTGTCCTTGCGCTTCAAATGACAGATGTCATTTTTGAAGACGAGACACTTCAGCAGTCTCGCCTTGATCTTATTCAAGGAGCTCTGTCGCGGCTTCAAACTGGAGAGGATTTTTTAAGTGTCGCAGACGACGTGCATGCTGGGTTTGATGGAGTTCAGAGTGATCTTGGATATATTCAGAGTTCTGTTATTCCTGAAGCTTGGTCAGAAGCGGTGAATGCGCTTGAAGTGGGGCAGATCACAGATATCATCACGCTTCCAGAAGGCTATGTCATCTTTAAGTTGGAAGAGAAAATTCCTGCAGGAGAGGATACACAACTGCGTTTGTTTTCTATTACCATTCCAAAAAAGACCTTAGAAGAAGTGGTTGATACCTATCTTGAGACCGCTAAGGTAAAACGATACGTAGGACAAGAATAGAGACCTTGAATAAGATCGGTGGCTCTGTTACGATGCTGCCGGTTATGCCACTGTAGCTCAGCTGGTAGAGCAATGCTTTCGTAAAGCAGAGGTCGCGAGTTCAACTCTCGCCTTCGGCTGTGAGAATAATAATTAATTTAATAAAAATAAATGTGTATGCTAAAAAATAAGTTTTTGTTTAAAGTGAGTATCTTTTTTTGCTTGTTATTAATTT
>JABMNY010000029.1 GCA_013204385.1 Candidatus Uhrbacteria bacterium | reverse complement strand
CTTCCCTTTCCACCGTAGTTTCCAGACTCGATCTACTTCTTCGCGTTATCCCATGCGCCACCACCGGTGGTCATAGAAATTGCGACAAAGAGTCCTGTGATGATGGATCCGATTAAGAGTCCACCAAGAGCTTCAGGTCCAAGACCAAAGCCAACGACGATTGGTGCGAGGACGGCTAAGAGTGATGGGGCGATCATGTACTTGATGGCACGAGCGGTGACGATATCGACACATTGTCCGTACTCAGGCTTCCCTGTTCCATCCATGATGCCAGGAATCTCTCGGAACTGTCGTCGTACTTCTTCAACAACGGCCCCTGCTGCTTTTCCAACTGCTTCCATCGCCATCGCTCCAAAGAGATACGTAACCATTCCTCCTAAGAAGAGTCCTGCGATCACGTTTGGATCCACAAGATTGAATTCGATGGTGGCACCTGTTGCTTCAATTGTGTGAATGTAGTCTCCAAAGAGGACGAGAGTTGCAAGTCCAGCAGAGCCAATGGCGTATGCTTTTGTTACAGCTTTTGTGGTGTTTCCAACAGCGTCGAGTGGGTCTGTAATGGCTCGAACAGATTCTGGAAGCTCAGCCATTTCTGCAATTCCTCCTGCATTGTCCGTAATTGGACCGTAGGCATCCATTGCAACAACAATTCCCGTAAGAGAGAGCATGGCGACAGCAGCGATCGCAATTCCATAGAGTCCTCCAAGGTTGTAGGCAATCAAGATTCCTGCAACGATCGTAAGAACGGGAAGAGCCGTTGCTTTCATAGAGAGCGCAAGCCCTGCAATGATATTTGTTCCATGTCCTGACTCAGAAGCTTCTGCAAGTTTTTGAACAGGCTTATATTCTGTTGCGGTGTAGTACTCGGTAATCATGATAAGCAGTGCAGTGATGGCGAGTCCTAAGACACTGGTCCAAAGAAGATTTGTTGGGTTGAGGTCAGTTCCACTAAAATCAAATTGATTGGTGACAAACCAGAATCCAATCGCCGCAAGAACTCCTGCTATCGCGAGACCTTTATACAAGGCTCCCATGATGTTTTGCTTTTTACCAAGTTTGATAAAAAAGGTTCCGACAATGGTTGCAATGATGGCGATTGAACCAAGGGCGAGTGGGTACATGACGAGAACATCTGATCCAGGAGACAAGATGTTTCCCAAAACCATGGTGGCAACAAGTGTGACGGCGTAGGTCTCAAAAAGGTCAGCAGCCATTCCTGCACAGTCTCCAACGTTATCTCCAACGTTGTCTGCAATCACGGCTGGGTTGCGAGGGTCGTCTTCTGGAATACCCGCTTCGGTTTTTCCAACAAGGTCAGCCCCCACGTCAGCAGCTTTTGTGAAGATTCCTCCTCCAAGACGTGCGAACACAGAGATGAGTGATCCTCCGAAGCCAAGACCGATAAGCGCATGAATGTCCCCGGTCGCGCCATAAAATCCAGCTACTCCAATGAGAGCAAGACCTACAACGAGGAGTCCGGTTACAGTTCCTCCTTTTACAGCGACATCAAGAGCCTCTGCGAGACCTGTTTTTGCAGCTTCTGTTGTGCGAACGTTTGCACGAACGGAAACTGACATTCCGATGAATCCAGCAAGACCTGAAAGAACAGCGCCGACTAAGAAGCCGATCGCAAGCGTCCATCCAAGTGGACTGAATCCGAGAACAAGAAAGATGACAGCACCGATTCCGGCAATCATCTTGTATTGACGAGCCATGTAGGCATTTGCTCCTTCTTGAATTGCAAGAGCAATTCCTTTCATTTTTCCTTCACCTGCAGGACGTTTAAGAATCCACTGGGTGAGAAAAGCGCCCCAAAGGATGGCGAGAACTCCGGCTGCGAGTGCGTACTGTATAATGGTCATAAGTGACGTACGATAATAAAGAAATACGGGGATATATTAAGAAAATTTGAGCTTTATGTCAATCAAAGTACCCCCAACCTTTAAGATTGAGCGCGAGTTATTGACTCAAGGCTATAGAAGGATAGTTGGGGTAGATGAGGCTGGATGTGGGGCGCTGGCAGGGCCAGTTGTGGCTGCAGCGGTCATTTTACCCCTAGATTCACGTATTGGAGAGATCCAGGATAGTAAGTTAATGAACGAGCGCAGACGTGAAGAACTCTATCCGCTGATTGTTGAGCGAGCTCTGGCGTGGGCAGTCGGGACAGCAAGTGTAGAAGAAATTACAAAACTAAATATTCGAGTAGCAAACCTGCTTGCAATGCGACGCGCGGTCGAAGAAATTGAAGATGTGGACTACGCCCTGGTAGACGCATGGACAATCCCAGGGATTTCAACTCCACAACGCGGGATCATAAAAGGAGATCGAACTGTGAAGTCTATTGCGGCCGCAAGCGTGATTGCAAAAGTGACACGTGATAGGATAATGAGAGAGCTTGCAACAGAGTTTCCTCAATATGGATTCGAGATTCATAAAGGATATGGAACAAAAATTCATAAAGAGGCAATCGTGAAGTACGGGCCATGTCTGCATCATCGACTCACGTATAAAACATTTCTATGAATACACCTGAAAATGTCCGACCTTGGGGGAGATACGACATCCTTGAGGAGATGCCGACACATCAAGTGAAGCGTATTACCGTAAATCCTGGCGAGCGACTTTCCTATCAACGACATAAACGTCGTGAAGAATTTTGGGTGATTATTTTAGGAAGGGCCCGATTTACATTAGATGATATTGAGTCAGAGCACATCGCAGGAGATGTTCTGAGAATTCCGTTTGAATCAAAGCACCGCGTTGCTTGTATTAGTGATGAACCGCTCGTGTTCATCGAGGTACAACGAGGGGACTATTTTGGAGAAGATGATATTGAGCGCTTTGAAGATGATTACGGACGAGAGGGAAAAACGACTCCACATGGAGAATAGATTGGTTGACAAAAAGGGCTATTTTCTGTATATTTTCTTGGGTAAATAAGCAATTTCTTTGCATCTCTCCATTAAACAATTCATTGTTCGGTCTCTTCTAGGGCTTCTGCGCGGATTGATTGTGTTAAAGCGGTTTGGGGGAAATTGGCTTTCAAGACTAACCGCTCCCTTGAAAGGAATTAGTTTATTTTTTGTTCGTTACATTGGTGTTCCATTTTATCGCGTCTTCTTTTTTTCAAAGCGATACATTCAAAAAGTTTTACTTCCTGCAAAGCATCGCTTCATTTTTATCCTCTCAAATCGTTACACCATGCACGTCGTCATGGCGCTTATTGTGGTGGGGGTCGCGTGGGTGAATCTTTCTGCACGAGATGTGCGTGCAGAAAACTTTGGTCAACAGAGTCTGTTGTATCAAATGGTGGCAGATGATGATTTTGCGGTATTGGAAGTGGTAGAAGCCGGAACACCTATTGTGACACTTGGTGCAAATTCATCTTATGTGGCAGGGACGCTTGTTGATGCGAGGCGTCATATTGATCTCGATTACCTTAATGAGACGTTTGTTACGCCACTTGCGGGAGAGACTGCCTCATCAACACCTGTGGTCGCTACGAGATCTGAAACAGAAACATATCTGGTTCAAGAAGGAGATACGCTTGGAAAAATTGCAGAGAACTTTGGTTTAAGCCTCTCGACAATTCTTTGGTCAAATGGGCTAACCTATACAAGCACGCTTAAGATTGGTCAGGGCCTGACAATCCTTCCGATTGATGGTCTAGCATACAAAGTAAAAAGTGGAGATACGCTTTCAAGTATTGCACGAAGCTACTCGGTGGATGTGGAAACAATCATGGAGGAGAACGGATTGTCGAGTGCTGATACACTGGCCATTGGTAACGAGCTCATTCTGCCAGGTGGAGCACCACCATCCCCTGTCACAACGACGCGAAGTACGGCATCCATCGCAACACTATTCACAGCTCCACAAATCAGTGCTCCAAGCACGGCAGTGAGTGGAGGATGGGTGTGGCCGACGGATTGGCATGTCATCACTCAATATTATGGGTGGAAGCATACAGGAGTGGATATTGATGGTGATTACACAACCTCGAGTTATGCTGCGCGAGAGGGGGTTGTTGTTTATTCTGGATGGCGGAATGGATATGGACTTTCCGTTGAGATCGATCACGGAGATGGTTATATGACGCGATATGCGCATCATTCCAAAAACTATGTATCAGTAGGTGATCTTGTGAGTGCGGGGCAGGTCCTTGCACAAACCGGAACAACGGGACGTAGTACAGGAACTCATCTTCACTTTGAGGTGTTGCGAAATGGAAAGTTTCAAAACCCATTAGATTACGTAAGATAAATGCAGGCTGATAAGGCCTGCATTTGCTGTTATACTAGAGTCGTATGAATCGAACCTGTACCTCGTGCAAAAAAGAAGTTGAAGATTGGAATGAGAAGTGTGGCTCATGTGGGTATACACTTGAGCTCGTTCCTGATGATCAATTAAAAGCGCGTTACTTACGCGGTCCTGCTCTGGGAGCGCTATTATTTACCCAAGGATGGGCGTTAGGATCCAGGCTGTATTTTTGGTTTCTTATTTCCCTACTACCTGTTGTGGGATTTGTTGTCCTCTTTGTTGGCTTGTTCTTTGGACGAAGACTTAGTTGGAAATACGGTGGATGGACAGATTGGGAGGAGTTTACAGAAAGGATGCGTCGATTGGATCTTCTTGGAGTGGCTTGGGTGTTGATATTGGGAGGTGTATATGTTTACACTCGGTATCTATGAAACATCTTGCAATCATTCTGGATGGAAATCGGCGTTGGGCGAAAGAACGGAAGCTTCCCTCACTTGAGGGGCACCGTAAGGGATATGAGAACGTAAAAACCATTGGGCTCGCGGCGCTTGACCGTGGAGTAGAGCATTTTTCTGTCTTTGCATTTTCAACGGAGAATTGGAAACGCTCACAAGAAGAGGTGGGTTATCTCATGGAGTTGTTGTTTCTTGCGCTCACAAAAGAATTAGATTTTTTTCTGGAACACGATGTTCGGCTAAAAGTCGTTGGACGGCGCGAGGGATTGAGCGACAAGATTCAGTGTGCGATCGACGAGGCAGAAACAAAAACAGCTCTTGGGACTCGCGGGCAGATAAATCTCTGTATCAATTACGGAGGGCGAGCTGAAATTGTAGACGGGATCAAGAAACTTATCGCTCAGGGAAAGACGGTTGAGGAGATAGATGAGGAGTTGGTGAGCGGAGCGCTTTGGACGAATGGAATTCCCGAGCCTGACATGATTGTGCGCACGAGCGGTGAGCAGCGCTTGTCTGGATTTCTAACCTGGAGTGGAGTCTATAGTGAACTCATGTTTGTCGATCAGCATTGGCCCGCGTTCTCTGTGGAGGACTTAGAAGAATGTCTTGAGGATTTTGAAGGGAGACAGAGAAGGTATGGGAAATAGAAAAGCATGAACACACGGAATAAATATATCTGTCCAAAATATTTCGTTTTTCCTTAAACACACAACTGATCCGATCGGATCAGTTGTGTGTTTTGTCTATGAGAGATGCATGGTAAACGTTTACCCACTTTTCAATTCCGAGAATTTTTACGAGAGTTTGCATCTGTTGTCCCATATTATTCATAGATGACCAAACACTTCGTTGAATTTGTGAAAATCCAAACTTTTTTAGCAGTCTCCTGAAATGTTGTCGAGCTTTCCTTGCAACCTCGGGGATATCAAAAACAACCAAGGTTTCAAAGGTATGATTATTCTGACTTTCGCTTATTGCTGAATTTGTTAAATACGCTACGATTGCTTCATTACTTAAAATAAATACAACCTCATTCCCTTTTCTTTGATCTTGGATCCATTCTTTCTTTCTTATCTGTTGAAGAGTTCTATTTTTTCTCTGATCTTCAAAGATTTTGTCCCATTCAGCAGAAGGAATTGTTCCACGAATCCTTCGTCGTAGTGCGTGTGGATTTTCCATCCACTCAGAAATAAGCCGACCTCCTTCTGAGAGAACATCCAAGATTTCGTGAAGAATCTGGTTTCGTTTGCTCATACATTAATCATAAGTGATCCGATCGGATCATATAGGTTTTTTTAAAAAGTATGTGGATTGCCATCTTTGATGAACTATCCGATTTTCACCTGCTCTCGATATTGAAGCGCTTCTGCGATGTGCTCAATGGCAACGTCTTTTTCTCCTGCAAGATCTGCAATTGTACGAGCGACTTTGCGTACGCGCATGAATCCGCGAGCGGAGAGTTTGTTTGTGCGTAGAGCAACCTGAAGAAGGTCTTTAATTTCTGGAGTGAGTGGGCAGAGTTCATCCAAGTGTTTCACTTCCATTTCGCTGTTTGTATAGAGTTGGAATTGCGTGAGCCGAGTAAGCTGTGCTGTTCTTGCCTGCTCGACACGTTCTCGAATGATTTCAGAGGATTCTGGCTTTGAATCTGAGAGAAGTTTTTCATGCTCTACGGCTGGAACTTCAATGATGAGATCGAAACGATCAAGCAGAGGTCCTGAAATCTTTTTTTGGTAGCGACTAATTTGATTCATTGTGCAGGTGCATGGCTGGTGTGGATTCGTGAGGTGACCGCATGGGCATGGGTTCATGGCACCAGCAAGAAGAAAGCGTGCGGGAAATACAACGGAACCAACCGCACGAGAAATCGTCACGTTACCGTCTTCAAGTGGTTGTCGCAGATGCTCAAGAGCAAAACGAGAGAACTCAGGGAGTTCGTCCAAAAACAAGACGCCTCGATGCGCCAAAGAGACTTCCCCAGGCTTCGGCCATGTGCCTCCTCCTACGAGCGAGATCGCAGAAGAACTGTGATGTGGAGACCGAAAGGGGCGTGTGGAAATGAGTCCTTGGTTTGTGTGAAGTAGGCCTGAGACAGAGGCGATGGCAGTAACCTCGATTGATTCTTCAGTGGTGAGCGATGGAAGAATGGATGGCAGTGATCGTGCAAGGAGTGTTTTGCCTGATCCTGGTGGTCCTTTGAGAAGAATATTGTGTCCTCCAGCGGCCGCAATTTCCAGAGCGCGTTTTGCTCCCTCTTGTCCCTTCACGACACAAAAATCCGTTGTGTGAAACTGAATGGGTGAAGGACTTTTTTGCGTGGGCGTTAAAAGTGCTGTCCCAGTCAGATGATCCACAACGTCGCATAGTGTAGGAACTCCAAAAACAGACAGACCACCAATGGCGGTCGCTTCCTGTGTGTTTTGTTCTGGAACGAAAAGAGAGTTGCGACCAATCGTTTTTGCCATAATGGCCGCCGTTAGCACGCCTTGAACGGGACGTACACTTCCATCTAGGGCAAGTTCGCCCAAGAACACGCAAGATTCAACGGCACTTCTAGGAATATCACCCGTTGCAAGAAGAATCGAAAGGGCTATTGGGAGATCGTAGAGTGGACCTTGTTTACGAACGTCTGCTGGTGCCAGATTCACGGTCACTCTCCCCCGAGGGAATGTGAATCCGCTATTTTTGATCGCCGCTCGAATGCGGTCGCGTGCCTCTTTTACGGTTGTGTCTGGGAGTCCAACGAGACAAAACATCGGAAGACCAAACGATACGTCTGTTTCTACTGTTACGAGTGTTGAAGTAATGCCAATTGTGGCGCTTGTTGTGATGTGAAACATAAACCCCCAGCTCAGTTAAGAGAGGGGGTTTATTTATATTGGTATGATGATCTTGTTTTTCTGTTTTGTCAACTCACTTTACAAAACAGGTTGGCTTGGAATGGTGCGTTTACTTTTTCGTGTACGTCTTGATGAAAGGAGTAGTAAGACGACTCCAGAAACGATCACAATATCAGAGAGATTAATAGCTGATCGCGCGAAGAGAATAATATAATCGACAGTGAATCCGTAAACGACACGATCATACAGATTTCCAAGCGCCCCAATAATGATGATTGACGCAGCTAATGTGATGTCAGGATGTTTATATCTGTTTTTGTAAGCAATGTGAACCAGTCCTGCACCGATGAGTAGAGAACAGATGATGATGAACTCAAGTCTGAAAGGGAAATCGAATGCGATTCCCCAATTTTTGTGTATCGCGAAGGAGATCGGACCTGGATCGATAAGACTTCCTTCCTCAGGAAGTTTCTGAATCCCCATGTATTTCAACCATTCATCAAGAATGATGAGGGCCATCACAGGTAATAGTGTCCAGTAATTGTGCTTTGTGCTTATTTTCACACTTCTTGGGTGAGTGTCTTTTTACACTGAATACATGAACTTGATGTTGGTCGAGCGACGAGTCGTCTTTCGTCAATTTTTTGATGACAATATTTACAGATACCGTATTCCCCTTTTTCAATCACTTTCAATGCAGACTCAACATCTCGAAGTGCTTTTTCAAGCTCATCCTCAAGTGAGAGGTTGTCTGAGAATTGAGCTACCTCAGAGGCATTTTCATCCTCCTTATCGCCAATATTTGGAAATTCGGACTGAAACTCTGGTTCGCCAGGTTTAGTATTTCGATGCGCAAATCGAGAAAGTTCAGTTTCTAGTCGAATTTTCTCAGCTTCGAGGTGTGTTTTCATTTTCTCGACAAAATCAGATCCCATATAAGTGTTTTTATGATCAGGTGTAGAACGTATGAATAATTAACGAAATACGTATCAAGTAAACTAAGAATAGCAATTAATTTGAGAAATAGAAAGAGGGCAAGCCCGCTTGTTGAAGTAGTGGGGGTGCCCTCTAAGGGCTGTATGATGAGGATCTGTTTAGGTATTGGGTTCTGGAACCAAGTGGTTTGGTTACAAGACTCAATACCCTTAAGACACACACAATCATCCAGCGAGAATCGTACTCGTCCGTTCTTACCATTCATTGGTTTTACTCACGGGCGCACCCGAAGGTGCGTCATAATTGCGAGCGAACCTAGAAACTTCGCTTTTGTTTTTGTTTTTTGTTTGCTGAACAGTAAAGACGGTAGGACGTTCCCCGAAATAATCACTCAGACGTGGGGTGTCTGGCGATGAATCGCGAAGTGGTTTCGGAAAACCTCCCAAGAGTGGTGTGAAAGAACTACTTACACAAGTATGATACCAAAAAATTGACCTTAAGTCAATCCATGAATATTCGCTAATATTAGTGTGATAATGAGCGTGATGAGAAATTAGGTGTTCATACAAAAGTTCACACTCCTCTATTTATCCACAGTTTTATGAACTTATGAAGAGTTTATCCACACCTAATTTTTACACAGAGTAACTATCGTTGAATACTTATTGAACTCAAGAGAAATACCAGATATTTGATCAAAAAGTTCATAGAAGAAACTATGTTGTGGATTATAGTAATTGCTTGATGTTTCAGAAAGAATAAATGATGGGTTTAAATAATCTGAGTTCGCAAGACAGACAGAGGATTCATCTACCGTAACCGCGTCCTTCCCGTAAGACTCAAGAAGCTCCTGACTATCCGATATAAGCAGATCTTTCTCATAGACACTTGCAAAAACAGCGGAGCCGTTTTCTGTTGAAACTCGATAAGAAAGCCCAAGATTTGTAGATATTTCTTCGACACTTACAAGATCTGGATGAACCTCAATTTCTTGATAAAGAGTCCCGTCAGAGAGTGTTGTCGCGCTAATTGTTGGTTTTGAAAATGCTCCAATGAGTTGAAGATCACGAATGATTGTTGTCGAATCCGGATTTGCCTCTTTTTGTACAATAAGAGTCCTTCTTCCTGTTTCCGTCTCTTGAATGAAAACTTTAAGGAGAGAGTTTGTATTTAGGAAAAATGGTTTGTCTACTCCATCTTGGACAAACGGTTCGATTAGGTGTGTAAGAGGTGTAAGTGGAATCTCCTCCCCCCACATAAGGTCTCCAATTGAAAGACCGAGATTGGGAATGACTTGCTGTTCCTTTATTTGCTTTTTCTCAGTATTGAACTCAATTGAGAGCTTGTCGGTTGATGAAAAGATGTTCCCTCCAATTCCTTCTTCTGGGAGAACTACTCTTCCAAACCATCTTTTTCCTACTGAGGGGAAAAAGGATCTGTGTACCAACGGATCTGTTCCACTAATTGGGAGAAGAGTTTCAGAAAGAAGTAAAAATGAACCACTCTCTTGAATGGAAATAGAATAGGTTTCGAGAAGTTCTGTATTGATAGCACTTTTGTTGGCTCTAATAGCAATGCTTCTTCCACCAGAACTCGTTACAAAGAGAGCGAGTTCTCCTTTTGTCATTGGGAGAATATCACTAAATTCAATACTTCGATTTGAGATAAGCGGAACTCCTGAAAGCCAATTTGAGAGAAAAGGTTCGGTTGTTTGAGTGATTTGTACCTGGATAGCTAAGACCGTGTTGGATGGTGCAAGAGAAAGGATTTCCCCTCGACTAAACCAAAGTATTCCGATTCGACTCAGAAGAACGAGAAAAACTCCTAATAGGCCTATCAAAAGCCAAACAACCCGCCGATTACGGCGGGTTGTTGTTGTATGTCGAGAAAATGGAATATTGAGTCGTTGCATGTTAAGCATCACTTCGTGGAGGTCGTGGAGCAGAAGGAGGTCTGCTTCCACCTGGTCGTCCCCCACCTGAGCTATGAGATCGCCCTCCTGAGCGAGGACCACCTGAGCGAGGACCACCAGCTGATCCTGAATCTGCAGCACCTGCTGGTCGTTCTGGGTAGACATTTCCTTCAGCATCTTTCATTGAAAGACTGGTTCGTCCTTCTGAAAGTTCCATGATTTTAACGAATACTTCATCACCCATCTTTACGATATCAGTTACGTTCTCCACGCGCCATGGAGCAAGCATGCTGACATGCACCATACCATCACGTTTAGGAAGAAATTCGACAATGGCACCGAAATCCATGATGCGGGTTACCTTTCCTTTAAAGGTTTCACCAACTTTTGGCTCTCTGGTGAGTTGTTGAACAGTGTCAAAGGCTTTCTGTGCACCAGCTGCGTCCGTTGAAGTGATCATGACAAGTCCATCGTCATCTATATCAATCGCCTGAACGCCTGTGTCTGCAATAATACCGTTAATAGTCTTTCCACCAGGACCGATCACATTTCCGATCAGTTCTGGGTTGATCTTGAGTGTGATAATGCGAGGCGCGTATGGAGAGAGTTCTGCTCGAGGTTCTGCAATCGTTTTTGCGATTTCATCAAGGAGCTCTATACGAGCATCTCGTGCTTGTGCGAACGCCTGTTTTACAATCTCTGGCGAAAGTCCAGTTGTTTTTGTGTCCATTTGAATGGCGGTAATTCCTTCACGTGAACCGGCAATTTTGAAGTCCATTCCACCCTTTCCATCTTCAAGGTCCTGAAGATCTGTAATCACCTTCCATCGACCTTGATCATCCGTTGCGACTCCGATCGCTAGTCCTGCAATAGGTGCCTTGATCGGTACTCCTGCGTCCATGAGGGCGAGTGTTGATCCACATGTTGATCCCATAGAGCTTGATCCGTTTGATCCAAAGACCTCTGAAACAGCTCGAACGGTGTATGGAAACGTTTCCTTATCTGGCATCATAGGCATCAAGGCCTTTTCAGCGAGACCACCGTGCCCGATATCACGACGTGAAGGTCCGCGCATCGGCTTCACTTCTCCTACAGAGAATGGAGGGAAGTTGTAGTGATGAAAGTAGCGTTGTGTGCCAACGGTTTCCATGCCGTCGAGTGTCTGCTCGTCACCAGGCGCACCAAGGGTTACAACCGTAAGGACCTGTGTTTCCCCACGCATGAAATGACCTGATCCATGAACGCGTGGAAGTACGGCGACTTCATTTACAAGCTTTCTGATTTCGGTAATCCCACGACCATCGACACGTTTATCCTCTTCGATAATTGCACGAGAAACTTCTGCTTCAAGTACTTCAGTGATGATGTCGGTTCCAAAGTGGATGTGTTCTGATTCAATCCCCTTTTCTTTCAAAAATGTTTTTGTTCGAGCCTTTACTTCCTTTTTCTGAGTTCCTCGATCTCCTTTTGTTGCTTGAAGATTTGAGAAGAATAAATCTTTCACTTGCTCGAGAATGAATGGTCGTGCGAGTGTTTCAATCTCCTCCTTTTTTACAAGAGCCATTTTTTCCTCGTCTGTTTTTGGACTTAGAAGGTCTCGTTTTTCTTTTCCTACAGCTGTTCGAATTTCTTCAATCAATTTAATAGGAGCATCGATATTTTCTTGTCCGAACCAAAATGCATTCAAAACTATTTCTTCTGGAGTTTCTTTTCCACCTGCTTCGACCATGATGATTTTTTCGCTTGTTCCTGCGAAACTCAAATCAAGAATGGAAGTTTCTCGTTCTTTATATGTTGGGTTGAGGATCATCTTTCCGTCTTCGTGTCCTACACGCACACATCCAATAGGGCCTCCCCATGGGATGTCGCTGATGTGCAGGGCGCAAGATGCCCCAATGAGTGCAAGAATGTCTGGGTCGTTTTCTCCATCAAATGAAAGCGCTGTGACGATGATTTGAATGTCGTTGCGGATGCGGTCATCAAAGAGTGGTCGAAGTGCGCGGTCGACGAATCGAGAAATAAGAACAGCTTCATCTGTTGGGCGTCCTTCTTTTTTCATGAAACGACTTCCTTTGATGCGACCTGCTGCATAAAGTTTTTCCTCGTAGTCCACCATGAGCGGGAAGAATGGAAGTCCCTCGCGCACATCAGAACTCATTGTGGCAGTTGCGAGAATCACGCTGTCTCCATACTGAACCACACAGGATCCACCTGCTTGTTGAGCGTACTTACCTACCTCAATAGAAAGAGTGCGGCCTCCCCATTGAGTTTCGAAACGTTTTGCTTCGTTCATAATTGTATCTAATCCTACAGAAACGGGAGATATCGAAGTTCCCTTCGAGTTCTCAGAGATTCTGTAGGATGAATTAGTTGTTAGACCATGTCACTCATGAAATACAGATGTACTTCATGAGTAGATTGTCTAAAAACTAGAACTCAAGTCGGCGTGTTCGAGACTCTATTTGATCAGAAACAGAATCATCAAGTTCCATAAAAAAGCTATCGCTTGGGTCTTCTAGATCTTCCTCTTGTACATCCGTTTCTGTCGATCTTTTTGGAAGCGACTTCTTTTTTTCATCAGAAGTGGTGGTTGTCTGCGGTCGCTCTGTGCGAGTCTCAAGTTTAGGTCCTATGAGGTATCGTCGTTGGTTTTCTGATAGATCAATGTAATCATTTACCATCTCAGCGAGTTTCGATGAAGTTGTCTTTCCAAACGCCATGACTTCCACCATTCTTCCGCGAGCTTGAATATAGTTTGCCAAAGGTTGAAAATCTCCATCTCCAGAAACAATAACGACCACATCTAGTGTGTCGAGCATTTGGACCGCATCAATTGTGAGTCCAACATCCCAATCCCCTTTTTTGTGTCCCGAGGTATATTCAATCAGAGCTTTCCGTCTCGTTTCAATGCCTGCTTTTTCAAGTGCCTCAAAAAATGGTTCATTTTCTCCTCCTTCTGTTGAGACAACATAGGCGGTTGCACGGATAAGTTTGCGTCCAGCAACAGCATCTTCGACAATGTTTTTAAAGTTTACTTTGCGTTTAAAAAGATTTCTCGCTGAGTAGTACATGTTCTGTGTGTCGATGAAAACACCAACACGTTGGTCTTTGTGTTTAAACATAGTTTTGTAAAAAACGATTTGAGATTCCAAAATGGGAGTCCCGCTTATAAAAGCCAAGACCCCGCGGGATACGCGGGGGTATGGGGGGTTAACGAATTTTGAGCTCTTCTTTAATCTTTGCAAGAGCGGTTCCATCTTCACGTTCCAAATACTTCATGAGACGACGACGTTCATTCACTTTGTTGATGAGACCACGGCGTGAAGAGTTGTCTTTTTTGTGGTCACGTAAGTGCTTCGTAAGATCCTCAATTTCAGCTGTTAAAATGGCGATCTGGACCTGAGGGGAACCTGTGTCGGAATCATGTGTTCGAAACTTCTTGATGAGATTCTGCTTTTTTGTAGCGCTGAGCATAGTGTGTGTATTTCGTGGCGTAATCCGAGTCTTAGGAACTCACTCCTAGAACCAAGAAAACGTCCTTTATAAATGAATAACATGCTAAGACTACCTCAAAATCCCGAAAACTGTCAAGAATAGAGGGAGTTCTTTAAATTGGGGTATACTTGCCTTACTATGCCAATTGCTCATCCGAATCAGTCTTTTCCATTTAGACATCATCGTCATTCATTAGCGCACGGAGCTCCGCTTCCCTCTCTTGCAATGAATCGAATACTTTCTTTTTCAGCATCAAGTGTTGTTGGGGTTTTTCTCCCCATTTTTCTTTACGAATTTTTTGATTTTTCACTCACCTTTGTTCTCATTTGGTATGCAATCAACTTTGCGGTGAAATTTCCGTTTCAAATTTGGGCAGCAAAAATATTCTCTCGTATCGGTCTTGTTCCAAGTATGGTGATTGGAACTTTGGGGATTATGCTGTTTTATTGGACTTTTTTTCTTTTAAGTTCAAATCCAAGCACGCACCCCTATCTTCTGATGGGAATCGGAATGTTTGGTCTTACTCTCGTTTCTTCATTCTACTGGGCTCCATTCAACATTGATTTCACAGAGTTCAGTCCACAGAAGAAGCGTGGAGCGAGTCTTGCAAAGTTGTATGCGCTTCAACAACTCATTACAGTTATCGCTCCGCTTATTGCTGGGTGGGTGATCATGGAGCATGGATTTCGCATTAACTTTTTCCTGGGGCTCGTGTTAGCAGGAGTTTCAGTTATTCCGTTGTTATTTTTACCTCCATTCAAGGTGGTGTATGAATTTGGTTTTTGGGAAAGTTTTCAGCGTCTCTTTTCGAAACGGTTTCGAGGGATGAGTCTATCTATGGTGGCTTACGGAGCAGAAAATATTGTTGGAGTCGTCATCTGGCCGATTTTTCTGTACGCGATTTTTGAAGGTCAGTATTTGGAAATTGGAGCGTTTGCCGCAATTATTGTGTCGATTGGGTTTGTACTCGAGTTGATTGTTGGGAAGGAAACAGATCGATTTTCGCCAGGAAAAATGTTGAAGTTCGGAACAGGTGTGTATGCACTTGGTTGGGTTTGGAAGGGGCTTGTGGAGACGGTTGTTGGTGTATTTGCTGCGTCTACGTTTCATAATCTTGGCTCGATTCTCTTGCGTACCCCAATGGATACACTCATGTACGAGCAGGCAGCTGACTCAGGTCACTATATTGATGAATACACCGTGTTACGTGAAATTGCTCTCGGGATTGGGCGTGTTGTGATGCTTCTTTTTCTTATTCTAGTTACAACGTATTTTTCTATTAGTGCCTCATTCTTTGTAGCGGCCATCGTGTCGCTCGGAATCAATTGGTTGGTTGATTATCATGCAAAGAGTGAGGGATAAAAAAATCGCTACCAGGGTAGCGATTAAGGTTCCTTCTTGCGATGAAGCAATGAAGGAAACAGTGTGTAGGTGAAGACGAGTGAGAACAAAGAAATGGACAAGAACTGAAAGATTGTCCCAAGCATTGGTGTGATGCATGTGAGGAGTTCTTTTACGATCCTCCCTCCGTCGACCGGAATCAAGGGCATCATGTTGAATGCTCCGAGTGCGAATGCAATCGTCATGATGGAGTTGAGATTCTGTTGGATGAATTCCGTTGAGGACTGTTCTTCAATCTGCAAGGCAGCTTTCTCTGAGTCTATATTGAAGCATGAACTCAAAATCATTCTTAGGAGGATATAAAGGAGGAAGAAGTGTCCAAGAAGGGACCACTTAAGTAGTTCAATGATGGAGCCTCGATTGTGTCCTGGGGAATTCGTGAATCCAAGACGCATGGTTCTGATGTAGAACAGTCTTCTGTTTTGGGAGAAGATTCCAGACATAAATCCAATGCACCAATTCAATCCTGGGCCAGCGAGAGCAATGAGACAAAGTTGTGCAGAAGTCAGGCTTGGTGGTTTTGGTTCCCCTGCAAGAGTAACAAATGCACCAAGCGGAATGCTACGCAGGGAAAGTGGAACGACCGTTGTTTCAAAGGTGTGGATTGTTGGTCCAAATCCGAGGGAAATTTCCCTTACTTCAATTCCGAAGTAAACGGCTGTGTATGCGTGTGCAAGTTCGTGGACGGCAATTAAGAAAAGGTAGACAAAGAGAAGCCAGGTATACAGTTTTACCTTTCTCATGTGAACTCCATCTGGAAAGAACGAAGTGGAACAATAAAGCAGGGTGCGAGGAAGGTCAAGAAAAGCAAGGTTACAAAAAACAGACTCCCTGGGGAGTCTGTTTTCGTTTGTCTTGTTTAGAGCACGCTATCGATGGCTGCGGCGACTGAGCTGAATGGAAGCGCTCCTTTGATTGGGATGGCGTTTCCATCTTGATCGATCACAAATGATCCAGGTGTTCCAGAGACACCAGCGGCCCCACCGGCTTGAGCCTGAGCCTCAATTACGTCGTTGTATGTACCTTCGTCAAAACAGGTCTGCCACTTACTCACATTCAATCCAAGGTCAGCTGCAAGTTGTGCGTAGAATTCAGAGCTCAAGCTTGTTTGGTTTGCAAAGAGTTCATCTGCATATTCCCAGAATTTATCTTGTGCACCAGCGCATTCAGCTGCGTTTGCAGATGGAACCGCTTCTGGGTGGAATGAGAGTGGGAAATGACGGAAGACCCATCGAACTGAGTCCGTATACTCTTCCATGACTTGAAGCATGGTTGGATGGAAACGACTGCAGTATGGGCACTGGAAGTCAGAGTATTCGATAATGGTGATGGCGGCATCTTTGTTTCCACGAATGTGGTCCGCATCTGTAACAGCAGGGACGCCTGTTGCCGTTGGTGTTGGAACAGCGGCAACCGCAGCTGCCGCAGCCGCACCGGATCCTGATCCACTATCTTCTGCTACGGCAATACCAGCAACGGAACAATCTCCTCCTAAGAGACAAGATCCAAGGAGTACAAAACCGAGGGTTCCAAGAGCAAGGACAGCCGTGATGAAACCAAGCCAGAATGCTTGTTTAGATTGAAGGGCATCAAAGAAATTTTTTGTTGTGTGTGTGGATTCCATAAGATAATTTCGAATAAATAAGTGAATGACTCAGACGAAGACTGATTTACCATCCGTGGGTTGCAAACAAGTATGGAAGAAAAAGTTGATTGGGGGCGGGACCAGAACGGATTGTAATTTTACGTCGTTGCAACCAAGAGAGACCTCTCTCAGGACGCTTGATTTGAGAGAAGAGATGACGAGTGAAAAATAAGACGACGAAGGCAATAATGATTTGGAATTTTTCGGATGGAAGAGTTCCATTTGTTTCATTCAGCGTCCAGATGGTTGGATTTGAGAGTGCTTCCGCCGTACAAGCATTCCCTAGAAGCAAGTTATTTTCTGATGGGATCGCGCAATGCGTTTGATGATTTACCACAAACAAACATGCCACAAGTGTGATCATTGTTGTAAGCGCTAGGGTTGTATGAAGCAAGTCTTTCATAGAACGTCCTTATCCTATCATAGAGAAGACTCTCAGGCGATGTTATACTTGTGGAGTATGGGAACTCAGATCGACAAACTGATTACAGATTTTTTAGAGTACTTAGAGGTTGAGCGAGGAAGAAGCGAACTCACCATTCGCAATTATGATTTTTATTTGCGTCGATTTGCTAGATGGGCAAAACATCCTTCACCTGAAAAGATTACAGATGATCTCGTGCATAAGTATCGTTTATGGCTCAACAGAACTCCAGAAGGACGTGAGGCAGAAACGCTTAAGAAGTCGACACAGAATTATCACTTGATCGCTCTTCGGAGTTTTTTGAAGTACCTCGCTCGCAAAGATATTATTTCGCTGGCTCCTGACAAGATAGAACTTGCTCGTCAAGAGCAACGTCAGGTGGAGTTTTTGGAGGTAGAGGAGCTTGATCGTCTCCTCATTCAACCGATGTTGCAAAGTGAAGGGTTGGTGGCATTGCGTGATAAGGCGATTCTTGAATTGTTGTTCTCAACAGGGTTGCGGGTAAGCGAACTCTCCAAACTAAAAATCGAAAGCATTAATTTGAAACGTGATGAGTTCACGGTTCGAGGAAAAGGCTCGAAACTCCGTGTCGTGTTTTTGTCTTCAACAGCAAAAGAGACTCTCAAGGAATATCTTGGGAAACGACGTGACGCTTCCCCCTTTCTTTTTGTTGGTCATGATCGAGCAAAAAGTGGCAGAGAGGCTTCAGGGGGCCTTACTCCTAGATCCATTCAGCGGCTTGTGGAGCGTTATGCAAAATCGGCGGGTATTACAAAACATATTACCCCTCATACGTTGCGTCACACCTTCGCGACAGACCTCCTGTTGGGGGGTGCGGATATCAGGTCCGTTCAGTCACTTCTGGGTCATGCCTCAATCACCACAACCCAGATTTACACACATATCACCAATAAACAGATGAAAGACGTCCATCAAAAGTTTCATGGAAAGAGTCGGAGAGCTTGACCCCGCTGGTGGTCAAAGATGTTAAGCAGGAGACATATCTCTAAGCCGTTAGGCGCCGTCGGCTTTGTCCGATAGTTAATATTCTTTTGATGGGAGACCACCAGCGGGGTTGACCAAAGTTCACATTTCCTTTAGCATTTCTTCGTTCAATGACGATTGTGTCTGAGAACACTCATACACGGAGATGCACGTGGCTCAACCTGATTCTTATCTGACTGACGCTCGTCGGCCTATCCAGATCTTCTCTTCCCCTCCGCCACCTAAGCCCATCAACTGGACGATCTCAGACAGCATGATCCACGGCTTCCTTCAGGAGGTCGGGTCTGCGCCTCATCGGAATGATTCTGTGTGTGCCTCCTGCGCACATGTCTACCTGAGTCCCCCACGGGATGCGAAGTGTGTCCAGAGAGTCGGTCTCAGAATCTGTGGCGGAACAGTCGTTCTTCAGTGGGATGAGGAGTCAGCTCGAGAGGAACTTTGTCGGTACCTGAATGCTGGGGGCATTGCTCTGGCTCAGAGTCTCACCTCTCCCGCTCAGTGTGCTGGCTTCGCGACCTGTGTCGTATGTGACTCGAGTACTGTGCTTGGTGTCACGAACATGCCGATGACCCTTCTTGGTCAGATCTACTCACGGGTTGGTCGAGAAGGTCCTTATCTGGTCATCAATCATCTCTGGATCGGAGAGGTTGGGATCTCGCGGGAACAGTCACTTTTGCAGGGGCTCATCTGGAAGGTGGTCGAGACGGTACTGAGGCGTGAGTCTCTTTCGCAGGCATGTGTACTCGTCCTGGTCGATGCTGCGGAGACTGAGCGTCGTCATCGTCTTTTGAGGGCTCAGTTCATGTCGTCCAAAGCCTATGCTCCTATCGTGGATCGCGGTTCTTCAAGGGCGCTTCTGAGTCTCAAGCTTGGAGAGCGTGCTTCCTAGAGCCAAACTCCTCTCAATGCGACCATAACGCACGGTCGCTTTTTCTTTTTCGAAAGATTCGCTATGATTGCGTTGCGCTAGACTTTCTTATATTCGTCCCTGTAGCTCAACGGATCTGATTCTCAGATCATATCGCCTCGTTCGGTACAAAATACATACCCCTTACACCCTTGGCCTGATAGCTCAACTGGATAGAGCAGGAGTGTTCTAAACTCAAGGTTGCAGGTTCAAGTCCTGCTCAGGCCACCATCGTAAGGGGTATGTATTTTGTACACTCACTTCATCTCATGATAGAGCAGGACTCTTCTAAGGTCTTGATGGGGGTTCGATGCTGGAGCGAGCGAGAGAACAGACAAACGGAGTTTGGATGATTCCGAGCGAACGAGAGCAATATGGTGGAGTCTGTTGGCAACCATATTCCCTCCAGGGACACCACAAAAACAGCACTCAATTAAGTGCTGTTTTTGTTTTGTTTTTGTGAATAACGCTTTTTTCGTCCACAGGTTCATTTGCCAAGTCATCAAAAAGTCTTTAACTTGTCATTTAGGTATGTCACTCCAAAATTCTACATCTAAGATGACAACAACAACGCCATAGGTGGGTGTTTCTTCTTGATGATGTAAATCAGAAAAACGCCCCATAAGGGCGTCGTTTTATTTTCCATATATGTACAAACAAATCTTCTTTGATTTTGATAGCACGCTTGTTCATGCAGAGACATTAGATCTTCTCGCTGATCTTGCTGGTGTTGGACCAGAAGTCCGACGACTCACCGAAGCATCTATGAATGGAGAGCTTCCGATTGAAGCAGTCTTTGAAAAAAAGCTTGCGATGATTTCTCCAAGCCTTGCCATGATTGATCGTCTGCATAAGATTCATCCTCCGTTTGTTGAGGGAGTTGAAGAACTTGTGGCGACTCTTCATCGACTTGGAAAGGAAGTGTTTATTTTGACTTCAAACTTTGGAATGATCGTTGCACCCTATGCGGAAGAACTCGGTATCAGAAGTGAGTGTGTGATTGCAAATGAGCTCTTTCATGATGATGAAGGTAACTATCTTGGAATGAATGCAAGCAACGCGCTCGCACACACTGGGGGGAAGCGCATCATGATCGATCGATATATTCAAGATAAACAAAAGGCTGTCATGATCGGGGACTCTGTGACAGATCTTGCCTGTCAGCCGTCAGTCCGAACGTTTATTGGATTTGCAGGTGTCGTCGCACGCGAAGCCGTTCGAGCTCAGGCAGATGTATTTGTCGAAGAAGCATCAGCTCTCGCTCTTCTCCCACATCTTCTTACTAAACAAGAAAGAGAATCTCTTTAGAAGAATACTGCAACAGAGCCTCCTGTTCCGAAGTTGTTTGGAACAGTCACTCTCTGTTGCAGGAGTCAAAAATGGAATTTAAGACGGATCTTCCTTTTCGCGAACCTGATGGTGGTTTCTACGCAGACCTCAAGCACATTGTGGTGGTTGATCATCAGCCTGGTGTGAGTTTTGGAGATGCTGTCCTCGTACCAGGTTTCAGTGCCTTGCGTGAGGAGGTTGGAAACGATCGGTTTGATCTCTTCTATGGACCACGTCTTTCGCTCGCTGGGCGTGGAGACCTGGGGCACGACTTCCTTGCGCGGTTTCCCGGAACGCATGTTCCGCTTCTTGGAAACAGGGGGCACGTGTATTCTCTGGGTTCACTGGCGATTGACCGGTTCCTGCGTGCGTCCGCCTGGCAGGGTGGGGTTTTGTCAGATGGAACTGATGAAATATTCTCAATCGAAGAGACTCCCCGCGCTCATCTGTGGCCATGGCGTTATCCTGAGCCAGCGCTTTCGACGATCATTCCTGCGGCAGAGCGAAAGCTCGTCTCAGAGGCTCGTCTACAGACGTTCTCAGATGACGTTCTCTCTTCAGGAGATCCAATCAAGCTGATTGAGACCGCATGGTCGCCACATACACGTTCTCGTCATGAGGTTGCTCAGGGCGATCAAATGCGACAGTGTCTGCAAGAGCACAAAAGGAATCTCCCTCTCCTCTTCGAACTCGAGGACACGCTCGCGCATCTGTACTGGACGCGCGAACATCCGTGTGTGGGACAAGGTTTCTACCGTGGATGCTACCTCGAACTTTACCTCATGGAATTGTCTGAGATTCGCAATACGGAAATCGCTCAAACGGGACGTGTTCTGCAGGAGCTTTGTACGCTCATTGAGCGAGGGTTCGCTCCGGTAGTCGTGAATGAGTACGGTGCGAATGTCGATGGGACACATCGTCAGACGGCGAGCTGGCTCTGGAATCTTCTCCATGGTCTGACAGTTCAGGACCTTCATCTGGATTCCTCGACGATTCACGAGCACATCGCAAGGTTCATGAATGCGTACAAGGAACAGATGGGGCCAGTGACTGTTCGAGAAGTCTTGCGGATCTTCGCAGAGCTCATCGACGACCCCGTCTCTTGCATTGTGCTCGCACAAAAGATCCTTCCCATGACTCACGTGCATCCGCAGATTCGACAACTTCCCGTCCTATTTTTGCGTGAAGCTTCCTGGCCTACGGTTCGTTACCGAGAGTATCTTGGTGGTGAACGTGCAGTTCGTGTAGATCCACTCATCTACGAACGCATGGAGGCAAACCCGTCTCTTGTTCTCCCCGCTCACGGACAGGGACCGTATCACCTCACGGATCGAGAACTCGTCTACTGGTTTGATGTGCTTTCGATCAATCGCATGCCCTAATGGCTACGACCTGCTTTAAACAGCAGGTTTTTCTTTTATCAGGTCTTGCAAAAGAGTCGAAGACTGGTTATACTCGGGTTCGTAGTTTGTTTATGGTGCCTATGGTGTAACGGTTAGCACATCAGTTTGTGGTACTGATAGCGAGGGTTCGACTCCCTCTAGGCACCCCACAAAAAAACCCCCCAGAAATGGGCGGTTTTTTTGTTTGATTTTTACTGAGATTGTAATCGCTTGAGTAACTGTTTATCAAACGTAAGAAGCTCTTGCGATTGTCGTCTGGCGCTTGTAAGTAAGTAGGCATCGACAAAATGGAGTCCATTCAGATATTCCTCCCATAGATTTAGCAATAGATCTCGCTCTTCTACCTTTAAGACAGGCATCGCTAAGAACGGAAGTAGGGATGCCATAATGTCTTTTCGAGAGTGTTTATAGAATGATTCTAAGACGAATACGGTTTCAGCAACGACGATTGGTGTGATGATAATCGTGCGCTCACCTTTTGTTGCTTCCTTAAACCACACGATCGCCTGTTCTTTTTGTTTCTTGTTGTCCCCCACAAAAAAGCGGATGAGGACATTTGTGTCAATCATGGAATCCATACTTACTTTTTTCGACTCCCCCACGAGGCAGAACGAGCTTTTGTAAGTTGTTCATCCGTGAGAGTTACGTTTGAAGAGAGACTTCCTGCCAAAGAAAGGAGGTCTGTCAGTGGTTCTAAAATGACTCGACCATTTTTTTCATCTAGACGCACCAAAAATTTTGAATCTCGATCGACATTCAACGCCTTGCGGATGGCGTGCGGGATTGTAACTTGCCCTTTTTGCGTCATGGTTGTGGTTGTCATAGAATCCTACAGTTTTGAATAAGTATTACTTTTAGAATAAAGTAATACTTCTCATTTGTCAATCAAATCATCCTTGTTGAGAGATTGGAGTATAAAAAACCACGACCGTATGTCGTGGAGAGGGTGAGCTAGAGTTGCGTTTGCCACCAGGCTTCAAGCTGGTCACGGAAATACGCTTCTCTCCAGGCGATGCCGTAACCCGGAAGACGAAAATCCGAGATCTCGTCATAGGGTCCGCGACGATGCGGGAACCAAAGTTCAGCGATGTGTTTGAGTGCTTTGCGTGCACTATAGATGGTGTGATTGAGTTCGCCGTCTGTTGCCACCAGTGTGTCGATGTGAGGACCAATGGATGTGACAAGTTGCTCGGCGGGACTCGCAACAATCCTTCCATTGTCCGGACGTTCGTAGCGGCCAATAATTTTCTCGTCCCGATACCGTGCGTCAGAGTCAGGGTTTGGAGGAGAGGTGTCCGTTTCTTCGATGAGTGGATGGTGCCACAGAACGCGACGCGTATGCTCACTGAATGTCTTGGCGTCATCAGGAGTAGCGACTCGAAGTCCTTCAGGAGATTCTACTGCGACGACAACATACTTCCATCCCCGTCGGTCTGAGTAGGGACGACCTCTCTCGAGTTTTAGGAGTGTAGAGAGTAGGCGCTTGCGCCGATTGATGGCGTAGACGTAATAGCGCACACCTTCTACAATCGCGACACGACAGTAGAGTTGATTTTCTTTTGTTGTTCCACGTTTGCGCAGGTGCTTGAGAGCATGCGTTTTTTCTTTCGTTGAAATGAACACTTGAATATTCTCTACCCGACCACCCATGGAAGAGGACCTGTAGAGCTTTGCGAGGATCCACAGATTCTCTGAGCGATCGGGTTCAAACAGGCGTTCCCAGGAGAGCCGTTCAATTTGTCCGAGGTCTTCTGGAACCCATGCTTCAGGGTCGACCGTCGAGATGGAGAACAGTTGAAGAGCGATTCCAAGCTGTCTCCCCGCCTCGAAGTGCTTACGTCGTACGAGACGATCTGCGTGAAGTCCAGGATCATCGGTTGCCATGAGAAGCATCTGAATTGGATTCAGACAGTTGGCAACGGTATTGTGAAAGGCAATGCGTTCTTGGAATGGACGAAACCGTTGCTCGATTATGTACTCGACAATGTCTTGAGCGACTCCAAGAAGTGTTGTCATTTCTTTGTGGAATTCTTTCGCGCCGAGGTCTGTTGTGACACCGTACTTGTTTGTGTTGGAGCGTACAAAAGCGTAGTAGAACGCTGTTTCTGAAGCATAGCCGAGATTTTTGAACTCATCGTAGCGTGTGCGCATTTCACGGATGATCGCGAATTGAACAGGGAGGGAATGAAAGATGAGTGCGTCCGAAGGACGAAACAATCGTGGTTGTGGCAAGACTTCAACTCCAATAGAGGGAATGACTACTCGCAGCTCTAGGATTCAAGCAATTATATGGAAAAAAGTCAATGGATCTGGAATGAAAAATCGAGGTTCCCCTCGATTATTTTTATCCAAATGTAATGGCGTAGATTTGAAGTCCTGGTTCGAGTGTTTCTATCTCAAGCGTGTGAACTGCAGGATCACCATCTATGAGTTCATAGAGTTGAGAGAATTCGACTTGGACGAATGTCTGTTCAGTGAGCTCATCAACTACTAAATTGGTTCCAAGCAGGTCAGGTGACACCACTTCCCCATCAAGCCTTACAACAACGTCTTGGATCACTCCATCACGTGTTGCCATGACGAGGTTTGCGATGCTTGCGTTGTACGTGAATCGGAATCGTGCTCCAGATGAGTTTGCTTCACTATATTTTTCGTTAATGGTCCATGCTCCTTCAAGTGCCCATTCGTTGCTACGGTTTGAATCAGGAAATGAGTAGTCTGTTGTGAGATCAGTTACGATTCCTTCTGGGCTTGCGAATCGTTCCGCCCTCCACCAACCGAAATAGGTTTCTGGAGATTTGATGCCAGCAAAATTGGGAAGGTCCTCTTCTGTCATTTCTGCTTTCACATTCAAGAGTGTTTGGATCGCACGTTCCGTTTCATTGTAGTGTCCTTCTCCAAAATGGAAGTAGCGCAACTCTCCTGATTGATCAAACAAATATTCTGCAGGCCAGTACTGATTGCGGAAATTCTTCCAAGTTACGAAATCATTATCGAGCGCAATCGGATACGCCAGTCCGTATTTTTCTGCGGCGATTAGCACATTCTCTCGACTTTTTTCAAACTCAAATTCTGGGGCATGCACTCCGATGATGACAAGACCATCGTCCTCATACTTTTCCCACCAGTCACGCAAGTACGGAAATGTGCGGATGCAATTGATACAGGAGTACGTCCAAAAATCGATGAGCACCACCTTCCCTTTGAGCGATTCAGATGAAAGTTCTTCTGAATTGATCCAAGAAGCAATCCCTTCTATAGGAGGGAATGTTCCAAGATGAGGGAGTTCCTCTTCTGTGGTTGTGTTCTGCGATGTTTGGGTTTCTGAATTTGCCTTTGAGTCTATCATTCTCGATCCCGCCCAGATCGCCCCGGCAAACAGGGCAATAAGCAGTCCAATAATCCCCAAAAGTGCCAAAATATTTTTCATACTTGAGTATTGTATCATTAGTCGATAGCCGTTTCGTTTAGTTGTATTGGGAATAATCACTTGACGCAATTTTCCCCCTCTGATACTCTTTCGCTCGTTCGCTCAGTTGAGTGACAGCGTGACCGGTTCGCACCAACCGGTATCCCGTCCGAAAGGCAATCAAAAAAAACGCCTAAGGACACCCCAAAAGAGAGAAGTTCCAATGAACCCGACCCTGATCCTGAGCCTCCTGGCTTTCGTGACCCCCCGGCAACGACTACGGCAAGACCAACGACGGCATGACCCCCGACGCCATCCAGCGCATGGCCTTCGACAAGGACTTCGAGACGGTGGAGTTCAGCGCCGAGCACGGCCCCCGCAAGGACGGCAAGATCGAGCTGATGGACGCCATCCAGATCCCCTTCAAGTTCATCCCCGCCGATCTCGGCGCCAAGAGCATCTACGTGGTCCGCCTCCAGTCGACCCGCGGGATGGACAGCCTCAAGGCGACCCGCCTCGGCAAGACCATCAAGGCCTACATGGACAGCACCGGCACCAAGCAGTTCGCCACCGCGGCGATCGGCATCATCGACGAGGGTCAGCAGCTCTACGGCCGCTGGAACACCCTGGTCCTGACCGAGGACATGGACGGCAACTGGAGCTTCGCCAACCTGCGATTCACCAGCGTCCAGCTCTCGACCGACGAGAACTACGGCATCCTGCGCGACAACCACGTCGCCATCGTCCCCGCCAACGACCTGGTCGATACGCTCCTCGACGCCAAGAAGCTCAACGAAGTCATCACCGATGGCTACGAGCTCGAGACCGTCGAAATCGACAAGCACAGCTACCTGGTCCGCGCCGACACCGGCCTTGGCCACGCCCTCTCCGTCGTCTCCGACGGTCAGATGACCATCCTCGACACCGACTTCCAGGTCGTCGACGGCGGGACCTTCCAGAGCGAGGAGGTCGTGATCCCCGGCATCACCGCCACCGGCAACACCAACGGCCACCTGGTCCTGGTCAGTGGGAACGACGAGAGCTGGAAGGTCCAGGCCGTCCCCCGCAACCAGGCCACCGGCAACTACGCCCAGGCCTTCGCCCAGGCCTCCTAGGCCTACAACTGAGCCTCGCTCCACACGGTGAGCGTTGCTCCCCCGCGTTTCGCACAGCTTACCCCCTCTGAAGGGTGCTGAACGAACGCGGGTTTTTTTATTCCAAAAAGAAAAATCCCGCCTGCAGGAGACGGGGCGTGGGTAGATCATCTACATCCACCCAAGGAGGATTGCCAGAGCAATCATGGAGAAGTGCAGGAGCTGATCGACCCAGATCTGCTTGATCCACTTCCATCGTGCTTTGGCAGCATCAATGAGGATGTGGCTTACGAAGATGAGGGCAAGTCCTTGTACGGTGATGTGACTAGCCAGCTCTGGGTGGAGGAGGCCTAGGACGAACATCGCAGTGTAGGTCATGCAGTGGTAGACCAACACTTCCCAACTTGTCTCCTTTCCTTGAATCATCCAAGGACTTTGGAATGGGAAGTCCCCGATCATATGGAGCGCCATATAGACGAGAAATCGGACGAGTGGGAGCGCGAGACTCATGATGCTCTCCTTTGAAGTACCGACTGGATATCGGACTATCTACAACTTAGCAAGTATGTAGAAAAGAGCATATAGGTGTTGTCGAATAGTTCGACAATGTTTTGACTAGGTAGAATTACTGTGGGATCGTAAAGTATATGCAGATGCAATACCCTCCAGAGCTCATTGCTGGTCTCGAGGCGTACGGTCTCGATGAAAAAGAAGCGAAGGTGTACTTGGCTGGATTGGAGTTGGGGTCTTCGACTGTGCTTGAACTGGCTCGTCGAACAGAATTGCCACGTACAACCCTTTATCCAATTTTAGAAAAACTAAAGCAGGGTGGTGTATTTCGGGAAGGAAAAAATAAATCTGCAATCGTTTACTTTCCTGAAACACCAACTCGACTGTTGGAAAAAATGAAGGAACGAGAAAGAGAGCTTGAACAAAGCATGTCAGAGCTCGAACTTCTTCAAGACACAACACATACAGTTCCAGGTGTGACTTTTTACGAAGGAACAGAAGGTTTCAAGCGCCTCTGGAAACAATTATTAGATTCAGGAGTGCAAGAATACCGTTTGATTACATCTGGAACGGGTCTTTTGGACTACGTGAAAGAGCCATACTTAGTAAAACGTATTGTTGAAGAGAGAAAAAAACGTGGAATCAAAAGTCGACAACTTATTAGAAGCGGAAAGGATGCGATGAATATTATTCGAAAGGACTCTGACGAATTACGTGAATCTCGGATTTTACCTGCAGACATAGAACTTCCCGCAACTGTTATCATTTTTGCAGATCAAGTCGCATTTATAACAACACGAAAAGAAAACACGATTATCATTCTTGCGAGTGGTGATGTTGCGACAACATACAAAACGCTCTTTGATCTTGTGTGGGAGAATGCCAAAGTATGCGTTTAAAAAGCCATGTCTTCATGCCTGGCTTTTCGATTAGACGATTGGTACACTGCAAGCATGAAAAATCAAGAAACGATCCTATTATTAGACGGTAATGCCTTGCTTCATCGGGCTTGGCACGCGATCCCCCCTTTGACGACCAAAGACGGTCTTGTTGTAAACGCCGCATACGGATTTACAATGATTGTTGAAAAAATGATCGAGCTTCAAAAGCCTGAATATATGGCGGTTGCTTGGGATGTTCCTGGTGGAACATTTCGCAATGAGATTTATGCGGACTACAAAGGTCATCGTGAAAAAAAAGAACAGGAGCTTTACGATCAGATACCACTTATTCAAGAAATTCTTAACGCATTTGGAATCCCCTCGATTGAGGTTCCTGGGTTTGAAGCGGACGATATTATTGGCACGCTCTCCAAAATGGCAGGAGAGATTGGGATGCGTGCGCTCATTGTGACGGGAGATTTAGATAGTCTTCAGCTTGTTGATGAGCACACACAAGTTCTTACGTTCAAGAAAGGGATCAGTGAAACAAAATTATATGACGTGGCCGCTGTTGAGGAGCGTTATGGTCTCACTCCAGATCAATTGATCGATTATAAAGCATTGCGTGGAGATCCATCAGATAATATTCCAGGTCTAGCAGGGATTGGAGAAAAGACGGCAATCCTCTTATTACAAAAATATCAGACGATCACAGGGATTCTTGAGAACATCAATATTATAGAAGAAAAATACGCGAAGAAACTGCGTGGACAAGAGGAACTTATCAAACTCTCTCTTCAGCTCGTTGAAATTGTGCGTGATATGAAGTTTCCTTTTTCTTTTGAGTCTGCAAAGCTAGGGGCGCCTGACGAGACGAAGTTAATGAAGTTGTATCGCGATCTTGAGTTTCGGTCACTCTTGCGAAAGCATGGAGAGAAAGAGGAGAAGGTAAAGATAGTGAAAAAAAGTGAGGAGGAGAAAGTTCAGGTGCAGGTGATTAAGGATATGTCTCTCATAGGGGCAGGAATCGATCATGGAAAAATGCTTGGCGTTTTGATCGCAAAGCAACCAGCCGACTTGTTTGGGGCAACGCTCGCAGCAGTAGGGTTCACAGATGGAACGCATACATTTGTGATTCCAAATCCTTCACAAGCGGTGCTTTTAAGCGTTGTTCAAGTGCTTCAAAAATCGAAAGGGATTATCGGCCATGATTTGAAAGGGCTCATGCACGAAATGGGTACTGTTCTCACCCCCCTCGCTTTTGATGTGATGATCGCATCGTACCTACTTCATTCCGGTTCTCGCGCACATGATCTTGCGGGAGCCATGCATACGTGGCTTGGTCGATCAGGTGCAGAAGTTCCAGAGACATTTTCAAAAGAGAAGGACTATGAACGTTTTGGTCAGATAGTCTCTGGATTGCCAAAACTCGCAATAAAAATGCGTGGAGAACTGAAGACGGCGGGTGCTGAGAAGGTGTTTGATGAAATTGAGATGCCTCTGCTTCCTATTCTCTACAAAATGGAGTCTCAAGGAATTGAGCTTGATTCAAAGAGTCTCGCTGTGTTTTCAAAGAGTCTCGCTAAGAATATTGCTGTCCTCACAACAAAGATTATTGGGTTTGCGGGGGTCGAGTTTAATGTAAACTCCCCTTCTCAGCTTGCAGAAATTTTGTTTGAGACATTATTGCTTCCAACAAAAGGAATTAAGAAGACAAAAACGGGATACTCGACTGCCGCTCCTGAGTTGGAAAAGCTTTGGGGGTCACATGAAATTATTCCACTCATTTCAGAATACCGTGAACTTTCTAAATTGCAGTCGACGTACGTGGAGGCATTGCCAAAGTTGGTTGCAAAAGACGGTCGTATTCATACAAGCTTTAATCAGACTGTTGCTGCGACGGGGAGACTTTCTTCGTCAGACCCAAACCTTCAAAATATTCCAATCAAGACAGAGTTAGGAAGAGAGATTCGTAAAGCATTTGTTGTCCCGCGCGGAAAGGTGTTGGTTGCCGTGGATTATAGTCAGATCGAACTGCGCCTTGCGGCTGTCATTGCGCACGACGAACCATTCATCAAAGCGTTTCAAGACGGAGCAGATATTCACACACGAACAGCTGCGGAAGTTTGGGGAGTTTCTGAGGATCAAGTGACCAAGGAACAACGACGTGCAGCAAAAGCGATTAACTTTGGGGTGCTGTATGGAATGGGCCCTCGAGCACTTTCAAAATCAACAGGACTCACCATGACAGAAGCGAAAGAGTTCATTGAACGTTATTTTGAAATTCATTCTGCGATTCGGACGTATTTGGATGAAACAAAAGCGAAAGCGCATTCTGAAGGTTATGTAGAGACACTTTTTGGCCGTAGACGCTATTTACCTGAAATTCAGTCAGGAGTTCCAATGCTTGTGGCCTCTGCAGAACGTATGGCGATTAATATGCCAGTGCAAGGAACCGCAGCGGACATTATGAAGATGGCGATGTTGCGCGTAGACGGTTGGCTTCAAACATCAAAGTGGCCCGCAAAGATGTTGCTTCAAGTGCACGACGAAATTTTGTTGGAAGTCGATAAAGAAGCGGTTGTTCCCGTGGTACAAGGAGTTCGAGAAATGATGGAGAGTGTGGCAAACTTCGACGTGCCTCTCGTAGTTGATGTGGAGACGGGGACAAACTGGGGAGAATTGAAATAAACTATGCTGATATTTATTTACGGAGATGATGGATTTCGAGCGTCTGAGAAAGTTCATCTCATGATTAAGACATTCCGACAGAAATTTGATTCAACAGGACTCAATATTGCCGAGTTTTCGACTATTGGGAGAAAGGGGGCGGATGTGGGGGATATATTGGGAGCTGTGCACGCACTCCCCTTTCTTGGGACCAAACGTATGGTCGTGTTAAAAGATCTCATTGGGCAGGTTAAAAAACCTGAGATGCAAATTTGGATTGATGGTTTTACAAAAACACCAGATTCAACTATTGTCATCTTTTGGGAGTCCACGGAACCTAAAGCACTCGAAAAAAAGCCACTATTCAAGGCACTCGTAGACGTTGCAGAAGTGCATCACTATCCGTTTCCACAACTTCAAGGTTCCGAGCTCACGAGTTGGGTGAAGGATCGAGTGAAGGAGCATCGCGGAACAATCGATGTCAGTGCACTCAGAGTACTTGTGGAGCGCGTTGGAGCAGACTTGTGGCAGATGGATAATGAGATTGGGAAGCTCGTCGCATACGCAAATACAGAAACGATTTCAATCGCAATGGTTGAGGAGCTTGTGCGTGCGAGTTTTGAAGGAAAGATTTTTCAACTGATTGATGCGGTTTCTCAACGTCGTCCTACGGAGGCAATTCGTCTTTTACAAGAAGAACGGTGGAGCGGAGCAAACGATCATTACCTACTCACAATGCTAGGAAGACAGGTACGCATCTTACTCGGAGCAAAAGGACTTCTTGAAGAGCATCCACAAGCCACAAAGCAAGAACTTGCCGACACACTTAACATCCATCCATTTGTCGCGCAAAAAGCATTGGCACAATCTCGAGCATTTTCACTCGCTCAATTAAAATCCGTGCATGACTTCTTGTTTGAGAGTGATTATCAGTTAAAGACAGGCCAAATCAATGCCGACATGGCCGTTGATCTAGCAACAATAAAACTGACTCAATAAAATAACAGACCCGTACGGGTCTGTTATTTTGATTACGCTTTTTTGAGGGCGTTGATCTTTTTCATGATGCGGGATTTGTATCGAGCAACAGTATTTCGCTTGTAGACGTTCTTTTGAACAGCCTTATCAAGTTTCTTTCCAACAAGACGTGCAGTCTCGGTGGCTTCCTCGACGTTCTTTGCTGTAAGAGCTTTTCGAACTTTTACGCGAAGTGAGTGGATTTCTGCTTTTACAATTTTATTTCGCTGTCCTCGTTTAATGCTTTGGCGCAGCGCCTTCTTTGCATTCTGTAGATTTGGCATAACTTAGCTCTTTAATTTGGATGTAAGATTAACAAATGTTGGACTCAAGACAGGGATAGTATAGCGAAATGTCCTCGGCTGTCAATGGCTTTACTCAATTGTTGGGAAGGACAATTCGGTTGGATCCATTTCTTTTCCTGCCACTCCTTCAGTGATTTTGTAAATATCCTTGTCAATCTTTCTGAGTTCTCCCGAAGATGCTGAATAGGCACGAACAGTTGTTTCAAGGTGTTTTCCAAGTCTATTGTGATGTTCTTCATAGGCTTTCATGTGACGCATCAAATTTTCAGCCTGTTTTTGAATATCTTTGACCGAATCTTCAATTTGAAGCGCTCGAAGCCCAAGAATCACGGTTTGAAGATAGGCAAAAAACGATGTCGGAGAAACAATCATGACACCTTTTTCAAATGCGTATTCCAGCAGATTTCGAGAATTTACACGTACTGTTCCGACAGATTCACTTATAAGGCTATGATAAACGCCTTCTGCTGGCACAAACATAAACGCAAAGTTACTCGTTCCCTTTTGTGTCTGGATGTATTTTGAGGTTTCATCGATCCGCATTTTTACATCTGATTTGAAAACTTTTTCAAGTTGTTCTCTACGAGCAGAGTCCGTTTCTTGGCTAATCTTATTGTAATTTTCGAGTGAGAACTTTGCGTCAATAGGTATCAACATTTCTTTAATAAAGATGACAGCGTCAGGAATGAGAGCTTGTCCAGTCTTCTCATCAGTCCCCAATTGATACTGCATTTGGAAATTACCAGGAGGAAGAACTTGATTAAGAAGTGTCTCGAGCCAATACTCTCCAAGAATTCCTCGTTGCTTTGGATTTTTTAAAATGTTTTCAAGACTTTGAAGCTGTTCAGAAAAATTCAAAACCTGCTTATTGGTTTCATCTAATTTTGTGAGTTTTTCTGTGACCCCCTGAATGATCCCTGATGTATGTGTAAAATGCTTCTGTAATGTTGAAGAAGATTCCTGCATGTTTTGTACAAGTCGTTGGTGCATGTTATCTAGCTTTCCTTCCATTTCTTTTCGTCCGGAACTTGTCGTGTCTTGAATCTCTTTTCGAAGATCATTAATAAGGTTAAAGAGCTGCGGGTCAAAGGCTTCTTGGGAGGGTTTCTTTTTTAAGAACTGCTGTATCAAGAGAATAACAGCTAAAATAAGAGAGAATGCGAGAATAATTTCAGTAGTCATAAGTTTTGACGGTGAATGGGGTGTGGCGTACTATGATGTCGCCTTGTGATAAGTATAACATGGTTTCGGGTCAGTCATTTTACGACACATAATATGTCTCTGTAGCTCAACGGATAGAGCGGTAGCGTCCTAAGCTGACGATGGGGGTTCGATTCCCTCCAGGGACACCAGAACGTTTCACGTGAAACATATATATGAACAAAGAAAAGATCGGCTTCCTTTTTGATATGGATGGCTTGTTAATCAATTCTGAAACGGTTGCTCACAAAGTTTTTCAAGAAGTTTGCTTAGCGTATGGTGGCACATTTACTAATCAGATTCACTCAAATATTCTCGGTACAGAAAGTGACTACTGGTCTCGCTATATTGTTGAACAATGTGGTTTATTAATTGATAAAGAGCATTTCAAGCAAGAATTTTACATTCGGTTCAGAAACATACTCAATAAAGAAATAGACTTCATGCCAGGTGCGAAGGATCTTCTAAGTTGGGTAAGCAGCAGAGGTTATAAGAAATGTTTAGTAACGAGCTCGAATTCTGAAAATGCCTCGATAAATCTAGAACTTTTGGGAATATCAAGTTATTTTGATATAAGAGTGACTGCAGAAGTGAGTCCGAAAGGAAAACCTGAACCAGATCCTTATCTACTAGGAGCAAATTTAATACAATGCATGCCGTCAGATTGCATTGTATTCGAAGACTCAAGTAGTGGGACTGTTTCTGGAAAGCGAGCAAACTGTACTGTGATAGCTGTTCCAACCGCCTTTGCTGAAAGAAAAGGTTTCGATGAAGCAGATTATGTTCTCGAAAGCCTTGAGGGTGTAATCGAAGTCCTTGAGGGGTTAGGCATGTAGTTCCACATAATATAATAGATTAAGTTCGTTTGTTGGTCAGTTGAAAGAAGCTCTTTTGTGCACATAAGAAGTCTGTAGAAAAAATCAATCAGTTTTAAAATAAACACACCAGTCAACTGGTGTGTTTATTTTGTTCCACGTGAAACATTGAAGAAAATCGATATATTTGTCCACACTAGACTGGACAAAGATGGACATTTGGGGATAAGTGTCGAAAATGCTTGAAGAATTGACTAAAAGATCTCAATTTGTTTACTTTCCGGAAAAAGAACGTTGATTTCTTCGCTAAGATTAGCGAAGAAATGGGTTGACTACATTTAGTATTCATGATATACTACTGTTGTAAAGGTAAAAGGTATGAAGCAACAAATTTTCTCCTTTGCGATTGTGGGGTTTTTTGTATGGGCAAGTTTTGCTCAGGCAGATATGACTTCCAGCAATTTCATTATTCGGTGGGACACTGTCAGCACTGGAGGTTCTGATACTGCTTCTTCATCTACTTACCTTCTCAATGACACGGTTGAGAGTACAACCGCAGGTACCTCAGCAAGTGCATCGTATCAGTTGAACCAAGGATATCGAGTGGATACTCAGCTCATTACATTTGAAGCAGTTGGGCAAGATGCTTCATCTGGGCGAACAGCGACTACTCTCTCAGGAACAACTGTAACAACAAGCACAACGGGACTGTCGGTGAATGATTTGATCGTCGTTATTCAAGATGAAGGAGTTTCTCAAATTTCAGCAATCGGTAGAATATCCTCGATTGGAAGCGGTGTGGTCACGGTGGATGCTTGGAAAACAAGTGGAACGACTCCAACGATTGATGGGTCAGGAGACAAAGTGTACCTCTTGAGTGGTACATCCGTAGCACTTGGAAATCTAAGTTCATCAACAGTAAGTACTGCAATCATTGGTTTTGAGGTAACGGCCGTGAATGACAATGGCTATGTTGTACAGATTTTTGAAGACGGAGCATTAAGATCAGGAGCTAGTGATATAGACGATGTATCTGATGGAGCAGTTACAGCAGGATCAGAAGAGTATGGAGGAATATCCTCTGACACATCTATTAGCACTTCCACATTTGATACAGCTGATACAGGGATCACTACGACGTATCAAGATATTGCTTCTGAATCAACAGCAAGTTTCGAAAGTCGAAATTTCATCACATTGAAGACCTCAATTAATGCATCAACGACTTCTGGGTCCTATAGTCAGACCATTTCACTCATCGCTTCGGCAAATTTCTAGTATGAGAACGTATTTAACAATTGGATTTTGTGCACTTACGCTTTTGTTGAGTCCTTATATAGGAAGAGCGGCGACAATTTCTCCAAGCACCATCGAGCTGACATCTGCTCGGGGTCAAGAGATTGAATCCGCTGTCACGATTATCAACACAGGCGCAAGTGAACAAGTGTATTTTCTCGATTTACTTGGGTTCACACCAACTGAGGAAACAGGTACACCAGCATTTGCCCCCATAGACCCTACAGATGAGCTTGCTTACTGGATCAAATTTCCTACAAAGGAAGTTCTCGTGCCAGCCCAATCCAAAGTTTCTGTTCCTTTTCAAGTAATTGTCCCAGACGATGTCCCTTCTGGTGGATATTACATTGCCATTACAGTCTCAACGGCTCCGACAGATGTTGTAACTACAAACGGAGCAACGATCGAGGCTAAAACAGCAATGCTCGTATTCCTTACTGTAGAAGGAGAAACAACCGAGTCCTTGGCGCTCCTTGAATTCAATGTAGAGCATAAAGGAACAACACTTCCACAAAGCTTATTTTCCTTTCGTGTTCAGAATCAAGGGAATGTGCATCTGACTCCAGAAGGGTCTGTGAAACTCAAAGGCCCCTTTGGAAATGTTATCGCCGTTTTGGACGCCAATCAGGCTCAGGGACGAGTGCTCCCGGATTCAACACGTTTGTTCCAAGTCTTGTATGAAATGAATGGTCTTTCATTCATGGAACGTGCCGGGTACCAGTTGAGTCACCTTGCAATCGGGCCAATGACTGCAGAGTTACATCTTTCTTACGGAACAAGCGGAGAAATTACTGCAGAAGCTTCCATCTGGTCGACTCCATGGGAGCTGATCTCGATCCTTGTTGGAGGACTTCTTGTTCTCCTGGCCCTGTTCAGAAAGCGTCAAAAAAAGTCTAAATAGATTCATGTGTGCGAATACTTAGGAGGGTCAGTCAAACACTCACATTAGCCGCGGTCATTTTGACAGCGGCTGTTGTGGTTGTTTCGACAACCTTGGCAGCAACCGTTTCAAGTGCAAACGACTACCCATCGACACTTCAAACGTCCCAAGCCTCAAATCACAAAGTGCTCTTTACAACGCCAACAGGTGTCTTAGAAGGAGAAACGATTACTGTTCAATTTGCGTCCGCCTTTGATACATCTTCTCTTACAGAAGATGATATTGACGTCGCAGATGATGGAGTTGATCTGACAACAGCAGGAACGTGTGCTGGCTCAGAACAAGCTTCTGTCTCGATTGCTTCAGACATTGTCACGATCACTATTTGTGCAGGCGATGGCGGAGCAATGGCTGCAACAAGTGTTGTGACTGTTGAAATCGGAACGAATGCAACAAGTTCTGGAACAGGAGCAAACCAAGTAACGAATCCACCAAACGCTGGAGCCTATTTCATCTCAATTGGAGGAACATTTGCGGACTCTGGATCAATTGTTTTGCCTATTGGAGGTGATGATTCGATAGGAGTAACAGCAACCGTTCCCTCAAGTGGTGGAGGCGGAGGAGGAGGTGGAGAAACGGTCCCAGCAACATCAGATACAACTGCTCCAGTCATTTCTGGGATTGTTGTGTCCGGAATTACCACTTCAACTGCGACTGTTTCGTGGTCGACGGATGAAGCTGCTGTAAGTTCCGTCTTGTATTGGGTGACGGGCTCATCTTCGAGTAGTTCAGCAACGCGGAGCGGATATTACACTGCGCACGCAATTTCATTGTCAGGACTTACAGAAGGAACAAGCTATTCGTTTACCGTAACCTCAACGGACAGTTCAGGAAACACGTCAACTTCAAGTGTTCAGACGTTTACAACACTTGATGCAACCGCTCCTGTAATTTCATCCGTTGTGGTGACAGACATTACGACAACATCTGCTCGAGTGACTTGGACAACAAATGAATTGGCAGACAGTCTTGTGTACTACGGGGAAACAGCTTCTTATGGTTCTTCTGGCTCAAGTGCGACACTGGAGTTGAGTCATTCTGTACTACTTACAGAATTGAATGCAGGGACAAGCTATCACTACCAAGTCCTTTCCACAGATGCTTCATCCAATCAAGCATCATCGAGTGATGGGACGTTTGAGACAGATGCAGATGATGCTCCAGGAAATGTTGCTGGATTGTCGGTAAGCGAAGGGGACACACAGTTGATTCTTTCTTGGACGAATCCAACAGACAGTGATCTTGCAGGTATTCGAGTTGTTCGCTGTTTGACTGGGTATCCAACAGGACCAACAGACAGTGCGTGCACGGTTGTTTCAACAAGTCTTACAACTTCGTTGACTCAGACAGGTCTCACAAATGGAACACCTTATTATTTCGGCGTTTTTGCGTACGATACAGCAGGGCAGTTTGCTTCTGGAGCTTTGGTGATGGGTACACCACAGGCTTCAGAAGAAGAGGTGCCCTCTGACGAGGGGACGGACGGTGAAGCTATAGATGACTCCACCGAGCCTGAACCTTCAACGGATACCTCAACAGAAGAAGACGAGGAAGAAGACACAGCAACTGACACAACTCCAACGGATTCGGCGGTTTCCTGCGGTGATGCTGTCTGTTCAGAGTCTGAATCCTCAGAGTCATGTCCAGAAGATTGCGGTGAAACTGAAGAACCTACTTCCTTGGGTACGGAAGCAGGAGTCCTCAGCGATACCGATCTAATCTATCTGGTAGCAGATGAATCCATTACGCTCACGGTCGCGCGCTCCGGTGTGGTCGATGTACTTCCCACAAGTACGATGCGGATTGCGATTCCCGAATCTTCCCTATCCGACGGCGTCAGTACAATCATTCTGACAGTAGGGTCGGACACATATCTCATGCGTCTTGATGATGCACTCGCTCTTTACATCGCAGATTTCACAATTCCAAACGTGCAAACCATTCTTCAGGTGTCCGTGCTTGTCACCTATGAGAATGGAGTTACGGATACCGTTTCTTCATACTTGAACGTTGTTGCACAAGGCAATATCTCTCAGGTCATCGATGGTGAAGAAGCGGTCGTGAGTTCTGCATCCGTTACGCTCTTTCAAGAAGTTGGAAACGAAATGATTGTCTGGGATGGGTCCCCATGGAGTCAGTTCAATCCAACATCAGTCACTACAGATGGTTCCTTTGCTTGGTATGTTCAAAACGGAACATATCTCGTGTCTGCTTCGTCTGATGGATTCAATTCTGCAAACAGTGCAAAATTAACCATCAGTAACTTCATTGTGAATCCTCGAATTCTTCTTACTCTGGTCAAGCAAGAAGAAGAGGAAGTAGGAGTCATAGAAGAAACACCTGCAGAAGAATTGGCTGGAGTGCAAACTGAGGATCAAGCCTCAATCAGTGAGTCGTTCATTCAATCTCTACCTATTCAGGTAGTTCAAGAGACATTAGATCTCATTCGAGATCTTCCAGGAGTAGAAAAGACGGCAGAAATTTCAACACCTGCTTTGGCGATCAGTGCTGGGGTAAGCGTCGTTGTTCTTTCAGTAGCATTCGACTTCCTTCCATTTCTTCAATACTTATTCACGGCGCCAATTCTCTTTTTATGGCGACGACGGAGAAAAGGATACGGAATCGTTTACAATGCCATATCGAAAACTCCCGTGGATCTGGCGGTTGTGCGCCTGTTCCGCATTGAATCTCAAGATGAGGCGACCGGTGCGCACGGTCGTCTCGTTAAGAGTCGTGTAACAGATAAAGGAGGAAGATACTATTTCTTGGTGCCACCAGGAACGTATCGAATTCAAGTCAGTAAACCTGGATTCACATTTCCTTCTGATTATCTAAAAGATGAGACAACAGATGGAGCGTACCTGGATGTGTATCATGGAGAATCATTGGAGGTTGCATCCGACGGGGTCGTTGTCACCGCAAACATTCCACTCGATCCATCACAAGCAGAAAAGTATCAAGCTCCAAAAGCTATTCAGCAAAGAAAGATCCTTAGAGCTCTTCAACATGGAATTGCGGTTGTAGGTTTTATCGGTGCTGTGGTGTTTGCCATTATTCGACCAAATTTGTTCTCGATTCTCATGGTCGGGATTCAGGCTCTCATGTATTTCGTTGTTCGACGGCTCGCAAAACCTCACCGACCGATCAGTTGGGGGATTGTTTACAGCAAAGAAACAGGGCGACCACTTTCGCGAGTGGTAGCACGCATCTTTGAACCAAAATACAACAAGCTTCTTGAAACACAGGTAACGGACAGTAAAGGGAGATACGCGTTTATGTTGGGTCCAAACCAGTATTTCGCCACCTTCCAAAAACAAGGGTACAAAACAAATCAGATTGATCCGATTGATTATTCTCTTGCAAAGGAGCCAAAAGGATTCGCAGAAGAAGTCCCTCTCGTTTCAGAGGAGACTTCAAACTAAGATAAATACTATGTTCCGTACGTGGAGGAAAAAATTCGGAGCCTTACTGATGCTGACAATGTTACTCAGCAGTTTTGGCTTTTTGAATGCAGCAGTTGCTCCTCCAAATATCGTGACGTATCAGGGTCGTGTCCTAAATGCCAATGGAGTTCCTGTTGCAGATGCATCCCTCAGTATAAAGTTCGCTCTGTATACAGCTCTTTCTGGTGGAACCTGTCTTTGGTCAAATGATTCAGCTGATTGTTACACAAATACTCCCGCGTCCATCGTCGCTCGTTCTGTAACTCTTTCCTCAGGTCTTTTTACAGAGAATTTGGGAGATACAGGAGCATCTTATGCCGCGATTGCAGACTCTGTGTTCGCAGATAACGCATCTGTGTACCTTGAGGTAATTATCGCTGGAGAGACACTCACTCCTCGACGACGATTCACTGCCTCGCCATATGCTCTCAACGCCCAGCGGTTAGATGGTATTGATTCAACGGGATTTCTCGCCTCAAATGGGGATACCGGAACCGGAGATTATGATTTTAGTGGTGCTGAGCTTGTCGGCGCATCACCGCTCGTATTCGAAGGAGGAACAAACAATAGCGTGACAACAACATTTGCGTTTACAGATCCAACCCTAAATAGAACGATTACGTTTCAGAATGCTTCTGGGACAGTGGCTTACTCCGCCGATATTACAAATGCTGCTCATTGGGAGACAGGAACAAACGGATCTTTTGAAGATGATGCAGCAACGATCATCGGTATTGATGCCGCGTTTACTTATGGATCAGGTGGAGTCGGTGATCTACGGATTGCCGATGAGCTTGAAGTCTTGGGGGATGCATTTATTGATAATGATCTTGTTATTGGGGCATCTACATCAGCGACAGAAACACTTGCTCATACCTCCTTTTCCTTAGGGGGGGATGACCTATTTGTTGCTGGGACCTTAGGAGTTGAAGGGGCAATTTATACAGATGGAGGGTTCTTTGCAGGAGCCGATACAACATTTGGGTCAGGACTTATTACAACGACGGGAACGACAGATCTTCTTCTGACGATTGCAGGAGGAGATTTGGCGTTCGCGCAAGCAACAGTGATTGGTGATGGAGGAGATGTTCTCTCGATTGATTCATCAGATTGGGATATCTCAACAACAGGGGACCTCACTGGCATTGGTGCCATCACGATGGGCGGTCTGTTTGATGCGAATGGAAATGTTTCGATTGCGGATACAGATATTGCATTTGATGGAGCCTCTACAACATTCACTTCAACGGGTGTGTTTACACTCACCCCAGGAGGTTCAGTCTTATTAGGGGATGGAGGTGATACCATGCAAATCAATTCATCAGATTGGGATATCTCGACGACAGGAGATCTCACAGGGATTGGTGCCATCACAATGGACGGGGATCTGCTTGTTGGAGGAGATAATATCGATTCTGTTGGAGCACATCTTGTTCTTAATGCTACGGCTGCGGATGAGGTTCGAATTGGAACGGGAACACCCGTTGTCGCTACAGGCGCAGGAGATCTGTATGTGACCAGTGATCTGGAAGTAGATGCTGTATTGGATGTGGCGGGAATCGCAAATCTCTCAGGGGGTATCAGTCTCAAAGGGGCTCTTCTTGATTTAGATTCAGATGGTGACACTTCTTTGATTGCAAGTACTGATGATCAAATCGATTGGGAAATAGGAGGAATTGCACAAACAATCATCATGCGTGATCCGCTCTTAGCGGATGATGCTAGTTCTGTCATCAATCCGATTTTAGAAATTAACTACGCAACTCCTGCTGATACTACGGGCACAAACATTCACACCGGACTTCAGATTGATCTTGATATAGGGAATGCAACAGGTGGAACAAATCGAATTTCTGCAATCACAACAGATGCCATGATTGGTGACGCAGAAGTCTCAGAGCTTCATGCGTTGCGGATTGAAGCTCTTACAGGTTCTGCTTCAACTAATGAAACAGCGATCAATATTGCAGATGGGTGGGACGCAGGAATTTATATAGAAGGGGCTTCTCCAAATTTTTGGATCGGGAACGGTGCGCGATTAGCTTTTCAAGATAATGGAGGTAATGATATTTTTATTCTTCAAGATCTCTCAAACGCGAATAATCATAGCATCAGTATCGATAACAATACGGCATTGATGTTTGATAGTACGGCCGATACAGACATTGATATCACAACACTAAATAATCAGCGCCTCTTTATTCAGCCAGCTGGATCAGGAGATGTGCGATTTGGAGCAGATGCTGATACGGGAGTAGAAATTGTCGCAAGTGCTCCTGCAAACATGGATCTTCTTTCGATCACAAATTCAGGACAAGCAACAACAACAAGTGGAGCCGACGGAATTGATTTAACGTTTCTTGCAACGAACGCGTCCTCATCCGCACTTTCTCTTAGTTTGGGTTATACAGGTGGGGCTACAGACGGACGCAACTATACAGGGATTGCGTTAGGAGCTTTTACTGCAACGAATGCAGCAGGAATTGATACGGTGAATGGAATTGATATAGGTCCTATAACAGATCCAGGCGTAACGATTCAGTCCTATGGATTGCGACTTGCTGCAGGGTGGGATAGTCAGCTATTTTTTGACGACACCTCATCTAACATCTCTCTGCAAGATGCTGGAACACTGAAATTCTCTGATTCAGCCGGAAATACACTCATGGAATTAGCTGATTCAGGAACTTCTGGAACGCTTGCGATCGAAACGATTACCAATACGACTACAGCAGTCAATCTTTTTGATAATACAGTCACAAAGACAATTGATTTAGGAGGAGTTACTTCAGATGCAAACGACACCATTCGGATTGCGACAGAAGGAACTACTGCAGACAACATTTCCATCGGAAATGCCAATGCCTCGACCGTATTCGCTCTCACAGGTGGAAATGATTGGTTGATCACTTCTTCAGGTGTGGCATTCTTCACCTTCGGGACAGCAGGAGGATATGACAAGGCTCTGTGTTCTGATGGAGTCGGGTATAGCGATATTCAGGATTGTACAGGTGCGCCAATTGCTGACTATGCAGAGCAATATCCAATGGCTACAGGAATTGACTATGGAGATATTGTTGTTCCAGGCTCTCGTGAAGTAACAACAATAGATGGAGACACAATTGTCGAACTAGTGAAGTCGACAGAAATTTATCAAGGTCCTGTTGTTGGAATCGTTTCAAATAACTATGGAGACTTTACAAGTGCCGGATACAATATCAATGAATCTGATAATCCAATGCCGGTGGCATTGGTTGGACGTGTGCCTGTAAAAGTTGTGAGTGAAGGTGGATCAATTTCCGTTGGAGATTACCTCACAACATCATCAACGCCAGGAAAGGCTATGCGTGCCTCAAAGGTGGGTCGTGTAATTGGAATGGCGCTTGAAGATTGGAATGGAGTCAGTTCTACAGTGATGGTTCAGGTAAACAATAGTTGGTCGATGGGAGATGTTCTTGGAACCGACGGGACATCTACGCTCGTGACAGATAATGTCATTGTTTCATCTGTGGGAACAGCGACCGTAAGTGAAACCACTTTTGATTCTTATGGATTAGCTCTTCGAGGCTCAGCATGGAACGGCTCTGAAGCAAGTGCTGTTGAGCTGATGCTGAGGAATGTTGTCGACAATGAAGATTCCTATCGTTTGAGTATCCAAAATACAGCTGAGTCAGAAGTTGCCTACATTACAAATGAAGGAACAATGAAGATTGCTGGTGATATGATCGTGGGTGGACGCATTTATCCATCAGATCGTGGGACGCCACAAACAGACAAATATATTTACTACGATGGTTCTGCAGGTGCCGCAGGAGATTTTATGCGCACAAATGCGAAGGGATGGTCGACAGGATCTTATGACTTTGCGGAGATGTTCCCTTCAAATCAAAAGCTCACCGCAGGAGATATCGTTACGTTTGCAGGAAGTGGAGAAGCTGTTCAGCGAGCAGTGGGAGAAGCTGGAAAGCAACAACTTGCTGGTATCGTTTCAACACGTCCAGGATTTCTTGCGGGAGAAAATGTAGAAGGAGCCTATCCAATTGCACTCGCAGGTCGAGTGCCTACAAAGGTCAATACAGAAAATGGCTCGATTGCCGTTGGAGACCCACTTACTACCTCTTCTGTTCCAGGAGTCGCCATGAAAGCCGAAAAGGCTGGACAGGTTGTAGGATATGCGTTGGAAACCTATTCAAGTAAGGATACAGACAACTTGATATTGGCTTATGTGAGTGTTGGGTATTGGTCGGGGCTTCCAACCGATGCTGTTCCGATTGTTCAAAATACGGCTTCTGTCATTCAGGTATCAGGATCAAACAATTTCTCAGCGCTTAACATGAGTGGAAACATCTACATGGCGACGCATCAGATTTTGAGTATTGGTAGACTTGAAGGAATAAGCTCTCTTTGGTCCATTGAAGCAGATGGAACAATAAAAACAGAAGCACTTCTCAAAACAGTGATCAATTCTTATCAAAACAAGAAAGTAGAGACGATCGCAGTGACATCTCCGGAAGTGTTAATCACACTGACGGGAACAGCGACTCTTGTGAATGGATCAGCGGAAGTTAGATTTGAATCTGTTGTTCCTGAATACAACGATGTTATTTCTGCGGTGGCTCCAATTCGAGTTATTGTGACACCAAACGGACCTGCCTCATTGTATGTCTCAGAGCGTGATCAAAACCATTTCGTCGTTCAGCGTTTTGCTGGATCTGCGGATGTTGAATTCGATTGGATTGTTACAGCCTATCGAAAGGGGTATGAACCTGCAGAAGAGGTAGCAGAAGAAATTGTGATCGAGAGTATGGAGGAGGTTGTTATCGATCAAATTGAAGAAGAGGTATCTGAAGATTCAGTCCTTGAAGAAGAACCTATTGCCGGAGAAATACTTATTGAAGAACCTGCTGTTATAGTTGATGTTCCTGCAACTCCGGAGAGTCCGGATGAAACCCTTATCGATTCTCAGACGCAAAGTGATGTCGGCGCAATAGCCGAGGAACCACCAACGTCGTAATCGACCACAGTCATTGGCGTTCATTCGTCTACACAACTCCTACACGCCAAAACGCTCTTTCAATCCATTTCATCGGACCTTTCTTTCCTTCTATTAAGGAGGACAGCAGTGGTCCGCACTTGGGGTCCACCCCGCTGGTGGTCTGTGATGTTCATGGTTTATCAATGTAAGAAGCCGGAGGCGCCTTGCGGCTTTCAGAGTGGTAGATTAACGAAGATCTTTGACCACCGGCGGGGTCCATGCTTGCCCTGTGACCGTACGCAAACGGTATGAGATGTACAATCGAACACCTTGCGTCAGTGACAAGGAAGACATTTGCGCTCAGGCGAAGTTGCTTTTGCCTGGATGCAAATGAGATCCCAACGGGATCAACACAATTAAAGAGCAAAAACCCCGCGTCCCCACATGCGCGGTTTTTGTATACAAAAACCTTACAGGTCGGAAGCTTCGCTTCCGACCTGGTTGACTTAAATGCGGTTTTAATAAAAATCCCGTGATGCGTGATCACGGGCGTTTGGGTTTGAGTCTCGTGTGAGCTCAGATCCTAGTGGGTGGAGAGCAGGCTTCGTGCCTGCTCGGAGAATTCCATACCCAGCTTGAGGCCAAGCTCTGCAAGAATCTCCTTGCTCTCATTGAGGCTCTTGCGACCGAAGTTCTTGGTCTTGAGTAGTCGAGCTTCCGTATATTCACAGAGTTGCCAGACATATTCGATGTGTGCGTTCTGCAAACAGTTGGCCGTGCGTACTGAGAGCTCGAGCTCATCGATCCTCTTGTTCAGGTTATTTAGATTGCTGGCGACGATTGCGTCAGTGCCTGCAGACAATCCTGACTTGAGTTCTTGGAGATAGACACGGTGCTCGATGATGCACTGTGGAATCGGGTGGTTGTCTGCATCTTCTGGCTTGAGAGCGACAGGATGCAGAAGCCCACTTTGATCATGCAACCACTCTGCGAAACGGGCGTAGTAGTACGAGGTGGCTACATCATCACGGATCGTCTTGCGAATAAGGAGATGGACCTCCTCCTTACTCAACTGCAGAACTTGGCCCAGTGTTGTGACACCGAGTTCGTTCATTCTTGTCAGGAAGACCGGCTCGTCTGGCCACAGAACATCACAGAGCTCCATGATCGGTCTCGCAAGAGCGAGGTCGGAAGCAAGGAAGTCGAACATGACCGGGTTACCGCGTGCGAATTGCGCTTCGTGTCGAGACTGTCGCACCTGCCACGCAGCAAAGCTACGCTTGCGTTCTTCTGCAAGGCGTACTCGATCTTCCTCTGCCTTGATGGCCGGGAGGATCTCGTCTTCGTGGAGGCGTGTCCAAACTTCCGGCACACCCTCAGGAGCCTGCCAGTAGGGCGGGACGAGTACGGCTGCCCAAAGGCGGCGCGATTGATTGAGCTTCCCCTGCAGATCTTTGAGTTTTCCTACGCTCCAACCGTTCACTGGACTTCCAGCCGTGTTCGAGGTGGCTCCACGCAGATTCTCCAAGTAGATTCCCATGTAGTGGATTCCACGCTTGTGGACCCAGCGCGCTTCGGAGGTATAGCCATTGAATTCGCTTCGCCGAGGTCTGAAACCAAAGTAGCGAGAGGGCCTGTCGCCCAAGATTTCGATGACCGGAGCACTGAGTGCTTCCAGGAAGCCTGGGGTCGACCAGTAGGGTGGTATCCAACCATCGGTGAGTGGATCGAATTCTAGAGGGAGTCCCAGGAAGGTCTTGAGTGCCTCAAGGATTCCATTCTTGGCCTCGGTCGCGAATCGACTTCGCGCATCAAAGTGCACGTAGTAGAGCTCGCCCACATAACGAATACCACGTTCGCGCAAGTATTTTTTCTGCTTGGGCGAAAGACAGGTGAGGTTCGCGATTTGCTCGCTCAGGAGCCTGTGCCGTTCAGTCGTGCTTGGCATCGACTCAGATCGTTCGATGACGTGTCCGAGTTTGTGTTCCTTGGCAAGCTGAAGGGCTCGGGAGAGCGTTTCGAGTTCCGGTCGTGGCAGAGTGTTGTTGTTGACGAGTTGTGTGATGGAGGCGAGTAGGCCAATCACTCGCTGACTTGGGGTTGGTTTGTTGTGTGTGTCAGTTTTGGTCATGACTACCTTGTTGCGACGATGAACGCCGTCTTTTTGGATTGTTCGGATCGATTCCTTGTTCTCCGGTTAGCGCAGAGAACGACAAAGCACATCGTGACGTCCGGTTATCGCAGACATCGGCTTTGTTTCTGCTCATGTAAGCAGAGATCAATCTACAAAAGATAACGTCTTTCGTCAAGGAATGCGCTATAATACCCTCGTATGAAACATGGAGGACAACACGTACTTTCTGCGGCTCGGGGACTGCTGATGATTTTGATTTTTTTGATGCCGCTCTTTTTTTTACCGGTCACGCTGGAGCCACTAGAGATTAACAAGCAGACGCTTCTCGTTGTTCTGACATGTGCGGCAGCTCTGTGTTGGTTGGGATCAATGCTTCTTACTAAGCATGTTCGAGTGCGATCTGGTTGGGTAAATGTTTTGCCATTACTGATTCTTTCTGCGTTTGTCCTTCCTGCTATTTTCTCTGTGGCTCCGTATCTTTCTTGGGTCGGCGCGCATCGTCAAGAATATATGAGCGTGCTCACAGTTGGTGCAATTGCGTTGCTGATCTATTTGCTCACAAATACCATGGGGGAACGCAAACAGCATCAGCAAATTCATCTCACACTTCTTGTATCCTCTTCTCTTGTCGCGTTTATTGCCGTGCTGGAAATTCTTGGGGTTCATGTCGTAACCGCTCTTGCTCCTTCTCTCACGTTAAATACTGTTGGAACGCTTACAGCACTCACGACATTTCTCATTGTTTCTCACAGTTTTTCCCTCGGAACAGTTCTTGCTCACAAAAAAGGGGATTCACTGCTTTATGACAAGCAGCTTGGTGTGATTGAGCAGATTCTCATCTTTTTTCTCTCTTGTTCAACGTTATTCTTCTTACTTGTTCTTGACGATGGGGGACTTTGGGCGCTTTTGATGGCATCGCTTGCAATACTTTTTTCATTTGTCGTCTTTCGAGCAAAAGATTTTCCAAGTCACGCACGACTTATCTGGCCCATGTGTCTACTGGTTCTTGCTGTTCTATTTTGGTTTGTTCTTCCTGGAATTACATCTTTCTCTATTCCACTTGAGATTACGCTCAATGGGGAAGCTTCGAGGAGTGTGGCAACACAGACGCTTGAGACTTTTTCTTCTGCGTTTGGATCAGGTCCTGGAACCTATACATTTGATTTCAGTCAGTTTCGAAACGTGAATTTAAATGAGACTGATTTTTGGAACACACGGTTTGATCGAGGTTCAAGTTATTTTCTCACCTTGGTTCCAACGATCGGGTTGTTTGGTGTCGGAATGTTCGCCTTGTTCATCCTCTTTCTTTTGGGTCGATCTTTGACACAGGTAATACGTCCTTCATCTCGGGATGAGTGGCTTGAGAGTTTTGTTCACCTAACTCCATGGCTTACACTTATCGTCAGCGGATTTCTTGTTTCCTGGAATATGACCCTCGTTGTGAGTTTTGGAATTTTTTCGGGCCTGCTTGCTTCACAAGTCTTGCGCAAGGAGTGGAATACAACTCTTAAAAAAGTCCCAGGAATTTCACTCGTCATTTCTAGTGTATTCACAGTGCTATCAATTGTCTTTCTTGTTGGAATCTTTGTCATGACACAGCGCTATACAGCGGAGATTGCTTTTGCTCAGGCGATTGAAATTGATCGTGACGAAGGGGATCTGCAACAGGTAGTGAGGTATCTTGATCGGGCGAGTATGCTGAATTCTCATCTTGATACGTATTATCGAAATCTTGGAGAAGCGCTACTACTTCGTCTCGATGAAGAATTGTCGGGAGTGAATTCAATCGATACGCTCACAGATGAATCAACACAGTACATTCAGTCGCTTGCCGCTGCTTCCGTAAATGCGGTTGCAAAATCAACGACTCTTTCATCGCATAATGTATTGAACTGGTTGTCTCGTGGGCATATCTATAGAGAGTTGATTCCAGTACTGGGGGAGGCTTCCGAGTTTGCTCTTGTGAGCTATCAGACAGCAATAGAACTCGAACCGATGAACCCCTCCAATTGGACGGAGCTTGGAAAGACATACTTGGCGGCTGCAGAGCATACACGCCCGCTGATTCTAAGTTCCAACACGGACATTGCAATGAAGGCCCAGCAGACACTTACGCAGATGCTTGATCAGGCAGAGACGGCGTTTGAAAAGGCGGTTGAATTAAAACCAAATTATGCGCCTGCGCATTTTCAACTTGCGGTGACTTATGAACGCCAAGGTCGGATGATTGATGCGATCACAAAGATGGAGAGTGTCGCCCAGTATAATCAGTTCGATGTAGGTGTTGCCTTTGAGCTTGGCATGCTCTATTTGCAACGCAATCAAACAGGAGATTTAGATCGAGCAAAATCTGCGCTTCTACATACCATCAAACTCATGCCAAGTTATTCCAATGCACACTGGTTCCTGGCCTCCATCTATGAACAGGAGGGGGATATTGCAGAAGCTGTTCAGGAGATCGAGATTGTTCTTCAGCTCAATCCAAACAATGAGCTTGTACGTTCACGACTTGAGCGGTTATCCACGGGACAGATTTCAACACGTATTCCAGAGGCCATAGAAGAATAGATAAAAACACCCGTCGACGACGGGTGTTTTACTTTGGATAATAAAATCGTAGGAGGATCCTACGATGTTGCGTGTTGAGACTCATCCAATCCAGGTGAAAACCCTCGTGCTTTTGGAGAGTTGTTCTGCAGAGGGTATTGTGTGGAGTCTGCGTGGTACCCCTTCGATTGTGACAGGAATTTCCTTGCCTTTGAGATGCAATCCCAGATCGAAGATGTTGTACCGGAGAGTTCCGTCGTTCCCCCCACCCTGTACCCCGTTTGGGTGGATGGTAGCACTCCAGTGTTGAGAGAGTTCAGTTGCGACATGACCACACAGGATCCGGTGGATGGATCGAAGGCGTTCATCGTCATGGTCACGGTAGGTGTCGTCGAGGATCTGTCTCACCTGCGCGTCCACGCCAGTCTCAATGAGATCCAGACTAAGCCTTCTAGAACGGATGGCATCGAACAGGAGATGCAGAAGCGACTTCTGAATGAGTTGGTTGTTGAACAGATGGTAGATCTCCGCTCCCAACCGCGCTCGATGGTCGAGGAGTTCCTGAAGGGGTCCTGAATCCCGGACCTGAAATCCGCGCTCGAGATCGAGACTCAGGAAACTCTCTGCAATTCTCTGGACGAGATCCTGATTGGCTTCAACCCCTGCCAGTCGCCCATCGTCGAGGATGTATGCGAGCGTGTCTGCGATGTTCTGGATCATTCCCAAGCGTCCTTCTTCGCTGATGATGCGAATGACCATCTCGGGATCGATATTCATCAATTCGAGAGCTTGTCGAATCTGTGGGTCTTCGCGGATCTTCTGCTTGCCCGCACGTTCGTGACACCAGTTGCGCTCCCATTTCAGGGCACGCTCTCCATCGTGTGCGAAGGCGGAGTGCCCAAGATCATGGAGGAGACCGGCGATGAGGATTGTGAGGGTTTCCTGATCGGATGCCTTCAGGCGAAGTGCGAGAGTTCCTCCGATGACACCGACGTGGCTCGAGTGTGCCAAGCGGTGGTATTGTGTGACGAATCGCCCAGCAATGAGTTTCACACCCATCTGGGCAAGGCCGGTGAGTCGACGAACGAGGGGGGATTCGAGGAGATGGAGAATCCCTTCCTTGTGCTGAGCGAGGATTCGCTCCAGAGTTCTGGCCGTTTTGACGTCCCAGAGGTGAACTTCACCGACATGGTAGAGCAACTGCCAATACGCTTCGTTCGGAGTCATGGATACTTCCTAGGTCTCAGGGAGGAGGATGAAACCTTAGCGAAAAGCATTAACTGATGCAACTTTCTGAACAAAAAAAGACTCCATCAATTGATGGAGTCTTTTTGGTGGACCGTATCGGATTCGAACCGATGACCTCTTCCATGCCATGGAAGCGCGCTACCAACTGCGCTAACGGCCCAGTTGAACAGTGAAAGGAAGAATACAGGACAGATTCAGAAAGATCAATGTAAGAAAAAAGAGCCAACAATCCATCATATGGAAGATGTGACTCCGCGTAGAGGTTACTCGTTGAGAGCTTCGAGAACCTCTTCAGGTACAGAAAGCTTGAGGCTTGGAATCATTTCTCGGAAGTATTCTTTCAGTCCGTATTTGTTCAGGATGCCGATAAATGTACTTGGTGAGTAGGTGCCCTCATGCTCCGAATCCTTTTCTGGATGAGAGAGGAACCAGTCTATGACGTAGTTCAAAATCCACTCAGCTAGAGGAAGATCTACCGTTTCATGTAGTATTAGGTCCACTTCGTTTTCGATGATTCCCAGAAGTTGAACATCGCCGCCATGACCGGTGAATATGTACTCACCACTGAGCTGTGGAATGAGCCCCCTCAAATTGGTGATGTCGCCACGAATCTTATCAACATTACCAGAGAGGTCTGGGTGCACAGCTCCATCCAACGGAGAGAGACAGCCTGTGAGTTTGGTGATGTCTCCAGTAAGCGTTGAAGTGTTTCCTGTGCAACCGCATCCATCTCCCCAAATACCATCGGTTTCTTCTAGGTCTCGAGCGTTGTTGAGAACAGCTGTTGCCGGTCGAAGCATATATTCCCCTACTGATTTTGCCTACGTCCTGGTGATTCAGGTTGTAGTAACATTCAAACCAATCTACTTATATAGGACATCTATCCATAACACAAGTGTTCAAATCGAACGTAATTACTTTGTTTTGTGATTTTTTATCCTGCTATTGCGAAATTGTCTCATAACGAAGTCGATCCAGTTCCTTTTACCCTACAACGACGACATTTCCTCGAGGGTTACTAAGAAGAATCGACAACTCGTCTGAGATCGTTAGTACAGGTTTTCTATTTACATTGACAAAAAAACAGATAAAGCGTATCTTCCTCAAGTTCTGGGTTTTGTGGCACCTGGTTCGCTCCTTTCACATTCCGCCACACTGGAGTCCTGATGACATCCCCCAACGGCGCCACCAACGCCAACCCCGAGACCCCCGCCTACGTCATGCCGAGAGCTGGCGCGACGCTGCAATCCTCTTCACTATCGTGGTGAGCGAGGGTGAGGGCGATACGGTCGAGTACATGTGCAATACCAGCGTCGGAGACGTTCGCCTCAAGCAGTCCCCCGAGGACTACTTCAGGAGCGCCGGCTTCACCCCGCGACTGGGCAAGTACGAGTTCAAGATCGACGACCAAGAAGGTCTGGTCCTGACCGACGTCCCCGAAGGTACCGCCACCCATGAGCGCCGATCGCTCATGATGTGGCTCACGGACCTCGTCGACCTCCTGGCCTACTTCGAGAGCTACACCACCGCCCTGCGCACCTTCCCGCGTCGCGAGGTGATCAAGTTCATTACTCGTGAGGTCGTCTCCCAGATGATCGAGGGTTCTCTCGCTACTGCCGTGCTGCAGACCGTCGAGGTGGCAGATCCGCGGACCCTTGTGGTTCGTGGTGTCTCCAATTGCGGTTGCGGGTTCTCTCTCTCTGGACGGATTGGTGATCTTGTCAATGCTCTGATGGACATGTCCAGCGCAGAAGCCTTTTGTGTTCCTTCGGAGCACGAGGGTGTGCGCTTCGACGTCGCTCGCGATCGCGTCGATGGAAAGAAGGCCCTCTTGGTCAGCTATCTGTCGTACCACATGTCTCCCTTCGCCGACCTGCTCAACGACGAGCTCGCCAAGCAGGTGCGCGAGATGATCCCCGAGATCACCGAGCAGGTCTTGGTCGAGGCCAGTGCCATGATGGACATCCAGCGCCGTGCGCTGGACAACACCATGAGCTCTCTCCAGGCGACCTTCGGCGATTCCGATCCGGAAGCCGTTGCGGCCAGGATGAATGAGGTCGAATTGAAGTACCGTGAGGCGATGAACATCTGGACCACTCCCGACGCCGCCTCCATGGACCCCAACGACGACACTGTCGCCGCCGCTTCGCCTGAGTCGGCGGACGACCCCATCCACAACCCGCCGTCCACCTCGGACGGCGCCGACAACTCCGCGACCAGCCCCGCCGGCTGATCGCACGAAGCGTCGCTCCTACGGTGAGCGACGTCTCTCCCGCGCTTCGCTCAGCAACCCACTCGGGTAGCTGATGCGAGCGCGGG
>JABMNY010000028.1 GCA_013204385.1 Candidatus Uhrbacteria bacterium | reverse complement strand
TGGTAGAGCAGAGGACTGAAAATCCTTGTGTCGCCAGTTCAATCCTGGCCCTCGGCACCACCGAGCTGAGCTCGGTTGAATGTGCAGAAGGCAAAGCTGAGCTTTGCCAAGATTCAACCGAATGATGGAAGCGAAGGTGATCGAGCTTAGCTCGACATCATCCCCCATCGATTGCACATCAACTGATCTGAGCTCAAACAAAAAAGCATCGATATTTACTCGATGCTTTTTTGTTTGGCTCTTACTCTTCCACCATACTTATTAGTTGCACCCCGTTTACCATCATTTCTATATGGGCAGAACGAGTAACATTTCCCTGTGTAAGCGAGAGATCTGCAGATCGATTATCTCCCCCCTCATTCACTACAGATACTGTACAAATCGCATCTACTGTATCTAAAGCTGTTGGACTGTAGTCTGGATCTAAATTGAGTTGAACAAGAAGCTCGTCCACACATCCATATAGATTCCCTCTCACAACTGTCGCATTCACCTGTTGATCTGAATCAACAAAGCTATTAAACCCAGCCGTCGCAATAACAGACATCATCGCAACAGCTGAAAATCCAACAACAAGAACAGTAAAAAGGAGAACGGCACCTTGTTGATTATCTACGCTATTCATAACTCTGTCGTAAAGGCTTGTAAACTGATTGTTGTGTCCGCTGTAAATTCAATATCTCGATACGGAGATCCGTCAGGGTTGAGACCTCGAAGCGTCAAAAGCACATTTACTCCTGTCAGGACTCCTCCCCCATCGCGGACAATCGCAACATTCCAAACCTCTGCATCCATATCAGCATCAGTCATCCATTCAGATCCTGCAACTGTGCCCCAGGTCAGTCGATTCACAAACTGATCTCCCTCCAAAAAAGACACTGCGTCCGCTGTACGTTCCACTGTTACGGTCACTCCTTCCCTATCCACAAACACAAATGAACTGTCATCAATTCCCAAAGAAGACCCCGTCAGATCAATCGACTCCGCACCAGTTAGCTCATATTGCAATTGGGAAAAGATTACCGCAACTTTCTCCTCCATCCGAATCTTCGGATCTACCACTTCTGACTTTTGTACGAACCCCAATGTCACCATCACAAACGATGGCAAGAGTATTGCCAAAAGTCCGATATACAATACGGTTTCAATTAAACTGAATCCTTTTCTGTTCATATCAACTAATACGTCGGAGTAAATGGACCGAATGTAATAGATGATCCATCTGTACATTCATACATGACCGTAATCGTGGTCCCATCCATACTTGAATCAAATTGTGTCTTCCCCATCTCAATCGTTTCTCCATCATCAATATCCCCATCGTCCCCATCAAGCACTGTTCCACTAACTTGTGTCCCCGATGGGGTTCCTGGTCCTGAACTTGACCAAAACTTATTCGAGTCAAAAAAGATCTGTTGAATCTCGGCCCCATTATCCCACGTGAGCGTCATCTTATCGATTTCTTTCACTTCCCCAGTATTATTTGTAATGTAAATCTCGCGCAACTGTTTTCCCCCAAAAAAACTTGCTCCTAAAACATCCCACTCAAGCTGACCACAGTCTCCACCCGGCACAAAGCAAGATCCACCTGGGGCTTCCCAATTTGTGCGCAATGACCGTAATGTGACGCTCTGTGCAGTGCCACGCAAATCATTCCAAGTCACTTCACTTTCAAGAAAAAGACTGTCTTCATCTACATCTCCACCAGACGCCACGAGTTCACATGATTCATCTCTCTGAGCCTCCTCTACTCGCACAACTCTCGTCAGACCACCCCCAAGATCCTCTGGACCTGACGTGCCCAATACCCATTGGTTTGATGCAAACGTAAGCGATCCGACTTCTGTTGTGCTCAGATCGGCAAAACTTAAAGTTTGAAGAGCTTCAATCCCCTGCTGTGCCTTCCACAAGGCCTTCTGACGCATGATTGACTCTGAAGTCGTGCGATGTGCCGTTAAGAGGAGTCCAAAGGCTCCAGTGAACAAAAGCCCTGCAAATGCAATTGCAAGCAGTGCTTCAAGCAATGTATATCCTCCTCGTGTGTCTCTCATAATTCTCGAGTAATAAAACCTTCTGGTGAAATACGCACTGTTCGGGCGACACCAAACACTTCTAAATCAACCGACCCATACTGTGACGTCTGTCCAGAATAAAGCATGAAAATCACCTCATGATCATTTGTGGTATCAACTCCAGCTCCGGAGAAATCAACCGTTATGAAATCTGTTTTATTCGCGTATGGGAAGACTTGATCAAATGCCGAGTCTCGAGTCGCGTAACTACTCCCTTTAAACACAACAACCTCACTCAAATTCCGTGTCTCCTCATCATACGGCAAATACACTCCCCAAGATCCCCCCTCGACTCCATCTCGTGCTCTGCGAGAAGCAGTTGTTAAAATATTTTCAAGATAGGCATCCGAGGGACCTATCAGCAATCGCTTAGACATGCGCGACGCTCCTGTAGCACCAATAGCAAAAAGCATACTCAAAATAGAGATGCTAATCAGCACCTCAACAATGGTAAATCCTTTTCTCTGCTTAGAAGGAGCCGACGACTTCATAAATGGGAGTCATCACAGCAAGAGCTAACCCCCCGACCATGACACCGATAAAAATAAGAAGGAATGGCTCCAGAAGTTGAGACAGGTTCTTTGTTACTTCTGAAACTTCCTCCTCATAAAATTTTGCAAGATAAATCAACATGTCCCCCAATGAACCTGCTTGCTCTCCCACATACACCACGTGTGTGGCCATGGAAGGAATGAGTCGAGGATGCTTCTCAAATACAGACGACAAATCATTTCCAAGCTTGATCGCTTGTTTTAAATCTTCAAAAATATTCTTGTAATACACATTATCTAAAACGCTCTGTGTAATCACCACCGCTTCATCAATGGGAATTCCACTCTGCACCATGGTTCCAAGCGATCGTGTAAAGCGTGCTAGATTAACCTTCTTTGCAATCCCTCCAATAATTGGAACGAGCAAAAGGGCACCATGAAGAATGGGATCAAAAAGAGAAATTCGACGAATAACGGAAAAACCTGCGATTGCTCCTGCAATAGAAATAACGGTTAAAATTCCGTGTTCAGAAACAAATGTTGCGACCGCAATCAATATCTTTGTTGCTAGTGGAAGCTCTACTTTTAATGATTCAAACATATGAATCACGTTCGGAAGTACAAAAACAAAGATTCCCGCAGCAATAAGACCTGCGACCACCACAATAATCATTGGATACATTAAGGCTCCTCGAATCTTTGAATTCAACTCATACTCTTTTTCCATCTGCCCAACCACATTCATCAGGTTCCCCTGCAAGTTTCCAGAAGATTCTCCAGAAGCCACAAGATTTATGAAGAGCGGACTAAACACGTGAGGAAACGCAGCAAGACCCGTTGAAAGTGTTTCACCATGTTTTACGGTGACGGATAAATGTTTCAAGATTCTTCCTAATGATCCTTTTGCTTGCTTATTCAACACATCCACAGACTCATCTATCGCAAGTCCTGCTCCTAATAAAACTGAGAGATACTTCGCGAAAATAAGCTTCTCTTTTCGAGACAACTGCACGTTGAGTCTCAACCAAATTGCTTGAAGTATATTTTTTCTCATATCTATTCTTTCATCACACGAATAAGTTCCTCAATGGTTGTTTCCCCTCCAAGAACCTTTTGTACTCCATTTTGAAGAAGTGTCGTCATTCCTTCTGAAACGGCTGTGTCCTCAATCTCCTGACTGCTTGATCGTTTCACAATAAGTTTTTGTATCGTATCTGTCACTTCCATGACTTCATAGATTCCCACACGCCCCTTATATCCCGTATTATTACACTCTACACAACCAGTGACCTCGATAAGCTCAAGTGTCTTTTTGGTTCCAAAAAGCAGATTCACATTAAGCTCATCTAAACTCACTTCAAAATCTGTGCGATCATACTTTTTCTTCCTTCGGCAGATTTCGCAGGCACGACGCATCAAACGCTGGGACACTGCCGCATTCAATGTTGACGCAAGTAAAAATGGCTCAACCCCCATGTCCAACAGTCGAGGAACGGTGGTTGCCGCATTGTTTGTATGGAGAGTAGAGAGGAGCTTATGCCCCGTCAACGCAGCGTTCACCGCAATCTGTGCCGTTTCTTCATCTCGAATCTCTCCCACCATGATAACGTCCGGGTCTTGTCGCACAAGCGCTCTCAAACCTTTTGCAAATGTAAGCTTTGCAGAAGAATCGACCTGACTTTGATTTACTCCAGGAATAAAAAACTCCACTGGGTCTTCAATTGTTGAAATATTTACAGATCGCTTGTTCAGAATCTCGAGGATGGCGTAAATGGTCGTCGTTTTTCCCATTCCTGTCGGACCTGTGGTCAGAATCATTCCCCATGGCTTGTGGATGGCTCGAATAATCACATCATAATCCTTCTTTTCAAATCCTAACTGCTCAAGCGTAAGTTTATGCGATTCACTTGAAAGCAATCGGAGAACAGCCTTCTCCCCGACGTTTGTTGGCATGACTGAGGCACGCACATCAACAGTTCCTTTATCTGTTTCAAAACTATCTCGTCCATCTTGAGGCGCCCGATGCTCATCGGTACGCATGTGTGTACGAATCTTCAAAAGCGCAATAATGCGATGATGGAGTTCTGAAGGAATGGTAAAATAATCATGCAAAATACCATCAATACGCAAGCGAACTCTCGCTTCATTCTTATCTGGCTCAAGATGAATGTCCGATGCTCGCGAGGCGTTTGCAAATAACAGCACCTCATCATAAAGCTTCGCGGTTGCATTCCCTGTTGTATCCGAAAGAGCTTTTGTCACATCTTCATCTACATGCTCCCGTGTTTGGACCTTGAATGTTTTATTTGAGACAACATCCTCTTTCTTCTTTGCCATATAGAGACAGTATAACAATTTGTACGTCTTTCTGAAACAAAAAACACCGGGTTAAACCGGTGTCTAATTTCTCTTATCGTGAAACTGTGATTTCTGTTGTTGTCTGTTCATCTTCGCACGCTCGAACGGTCACGATTCCAGTGGACGCAACCGAGATTGTGTACCCTGATCCCTCATTTCCTGACCCACTTCCATCATCCCAAGTAACAGCACCCGCTGGACTCACGGGCATAGAGAGATATCCTCCTGTGACCAATCCTGAAATATCGACACAACTTCCATCAGCGGTAACAGCGGTCGTACAAGCTGCGTTATTATCATCACAGCCAGCTGTCATCGTAGCTCCGTTTACCGCCATATAAACACTTCCTGCAGTAAGTCCTCCAATAGAAGCGAGGTGATCTCCTCCATTATCTACTTGGTAGAGCTTAATAGATGAAAGAATTTCTTGAACGTCATTTTGACGAACGGCGTCCCGTGCTTGTCCAAAACGTGTTGCCGGGTCAAGAGCGACGAAAATCACTGCTACGAGGATTCCAATGATCGCGATAACGACAAGAAGTTCAATAAGTGTAAAACCTTTCTGCTGAGATTGCATATAGAAAAATAGAATAACTTAGAAATTATTACTCTTATGATAGCACGATTATGAATATCCTTGGGAATATCATCCACACCCAACTCACTAGCTACTAAATCTACTCGATAAGATCATCTTCCTTCAATTTCTTGATTGATTGAGCCATGGAGATCATCCCCTGTTTCTTTCCTGTTTGAATTGCTGAACGGATTGTCGGCAGATTATTCAATCGAATCGCATTTTGCACGGCCATACTACTCAAGAGAATCTCGCGGGCTGCCACAACTCCCCCTCCTTTTGCTGGTAATAATTGTTGAGCCACAACCATTTTGAGTGTTGCAGAGAGTTGAACCAACACCTGCTGTTGAGCCGCCCCCTCAAACACATTTACAATACGCTCCACAACTTCTGCTGCGTTTGGAGCATGTAAGGTTGAGATAACTAAGTGCCCTGTCTCTGCTGCCGTTAGAGCAAGAGAAATTGTCTCAGGGTCTCGCATCTCTCCTACAATAATGATATCTGGGTCCTGGCGTAATACGTGTCGCAATCCGTATTGAAAACTTGGAAAGTTAATTCCGAGTTGTCGTTGCTCAATAAGTGATTTCTCATTTTGAAATCGATATTCAATTGGATCCTCTAAAGTCACAATATGTCTGGCGTGCTTTTCATTGATCGCTTGAATGATCGCAGCCATGGTGGTTGATTTTCCAGATCCTGTAGGTCCACTAATGACCACAAAGCCCGCTTCCATATTTACTATCTCCAAAAGAGAATCTTCAAATCGTAGCTCTTCTGGTGTTGGAATTTCAGAGGGAATCAGACGAATCGCGAGCCCCAATCCATTCGTCTGTTGATGAATATTCACACGAATATTGATCTCACCCACACGACTTCCCACATCAACATCTCCTGACTCTGACAGTTCTTTTAACTGCGCTTGCGTCAAAAGGGCGTTGACGATTTTTTGAACAGAGGCAGTTGTGAGAATCTCGTTTCCAACAGTCTGAATCTCTCGATGAACACGAATTACAGGAATAGCTCCTGCAACAAGATGCAAATCAGATGCGTTCGCTTTGATAGCTAATTGTAAAAACGTTTTAAGTTCCTCCATAGTTCCTTCAGTTTATCACAAATACTAATCTATCAGTATTTAAAAAAATACCCACGTTACGTGAGTATTTTTTGGTCGGGATGACAGGGCTCGAACCTGCGGCCTCTTGGTCCCAAACCAAGCGCTCTAGCCTACTGAGCTACATCCCGATAACGAAATGATCCAAAATGAGCGATCTACCATTTCAGCTCTGCGCTCACTCCTTCGCCGTACGTTTAGTACGCCTCAGTCGCGTGCTCGAGCTTCAATGCTATCTCATCTCATTATGAATCATTTCGATGATTTTATTGTGGAGCGGGTGAAGGGAATCGAACCCTCATCTTCAGCTTGGAAGGCTGACATAATAAGCCATTATACAACACCCGCAAATTGGTAATTGCCTGTAGATACTACAAGTATTTCGAGAATATGGCAAGAGTTCCTTTTAGCCCCTGTGAATGCAGTATTCCTTGAGGCTCTCATTAATCCGTTTCCAGAATAGCGAATGTTCATCACTAATCTGAGTGATTTTTCATCCGAAAAACTGACATCTGAGTCAGTTTTTTATCTACCACCGTTTAGTACTTGCAGTAATGGCGATGGCGAGCGCGTCGGCAGCGTCATCTGGTTTAGGAATTTTTGGGAGATCAAGCAGAAGTTTCACCATGTTTTGAATGGCCGTCTTTCCTGCCGCCCCATCTCCCGTTACTGCCTTTTTGATTTGTGCAGGCGTGTACTCGATTAAAGGACACTCAGCTTGCGCTGCCATCAGAAGGGCAACTCCTCGCGCATGAGCAACGTTAAGGGCGGTTGTTGTGTTCTTCCCGAAAAACAACTTTTCAACCGCGACAATATCTGGCTTATGATGCACGAACAATGCATGGAGGTCATTTCCTAAATGGAGTAATCGGTTTTCAAATGCATCCCCAGATGTGGTCGTTGCGACTCCATAGTCGATTAACTGCATTTTTGCTCCTTCAACATAAATCACCCCGAATCCCATTCGTCCGTATCCAGGATCGAGCCCCATGATGATATGTCCAGCCATAGCGTTAGATCTCATTTGTATAAATAGTGTCGACATCATCAAGCTCCTCGAGCTTTTGGATGAACTTCCCCATAAGTTCAGCATCCACATCACTCACAGCCACAGGATCTTTCGCGAGGTACACAAGCGATGCCTCGTCCGCAAATAACCCAAGTGATCCGATCGTATCAAGTACGTTCTTAAGAGCTGTCGCCTGAGTCACAATCTCGAGACTCTCGTACAACTCTCTCAAATCATCTGCGCCGGCATCAATGACGGCAAGCTCAAACCTCTCAGGTTCTAAAATCTTTGATCGATCATGAATAACAACCACTCCTTTTTTCTCAAACATCCACATGACTGAGCCTTGTGCACCCAATGTTCCCCCATTTTTTTCTACAACCGTACGCACTTCTGAAAACGAACGATTCCGATTGTCTGTGAGACATTGTATCAGAACGGCAAGTCCTCCTGGACCAAAGCCTTCATAAACAACGCTCTCAATCTGACTCCCCTCGGCCCCTTCACCAGTTCCGCGTGCAACCGCGCGATCAATATTATCCTTCGGGACGTTTGCAAGGCGCGCTGAATCCATTGCCATGCGCAAAGAGAAGTTAAACGAAGGATCTCCCCCACCTTCTTTTGCGGCTGCAGTGATCGCCTTTGCAAGTTTCCCAAAATCCTTCGCACGCCGAGCATCCGCTTTCCCCTTTGTTGCTTGAATGTTGTGCCAATGTGAATGACGAGCCATAATACGGACAAAGATTAGCAAAAATACCTCTATGCGACAACCAATCTTCCTTATTTGTGGGTATGGTGTTCCAAAGGACATTCATACAGACATCAACTACCAAACATATTTACATCTTGCGTTCAACACAATGTTTCGAGCTTGCCCAGGAAAGCCATGCGACATCGTCGTCTGTGGTGGACCAACCAACATTGAAACTCCTTATACACAAACGGAAGCGGCCGTCATGTCTGCGCATCTTGAAGAGCTTAAAGCACGTCCAGCTATGCGAGGACAAGCAGACACTTGGAATATCTCTCTCGAGGATACGTCTCTTTCAAGTCTGGAAAATCTTCTGTTTGCGAGTCAGCTGATGCAGTACAAAGGTCTTGAAGGCCAAGTCACAATCTTCTGTGAACTGTCGCGAGCAGAACGGATTGCTCAAACAGGTAAAGAGATATTCAAGGAAGTCCATGTGGAACCCATCGATTTTGACATCACACAAAATCGTTATCTGGATCCCGCTATCATTCAAAAAAAGGAAGCAGCTGCGCTCCAAGATGCGCTCTGGACGCTCCAAAACCCTGAGCGTCTCCCTGCGCACCACCTGTTCTTTGAAAAGAAGATGGAGTGGTTCCGTGCACAACACGCGCAAGACGTTCCACTCACAGACATTGTTCGAGAATGGCACACCACAAAACTCTACGAACTCGCACGGGAACTCATGCCAGATCATCCTCTCCTTACTAGGACCTAATGCGTAATCAAAAACCACCCCAATTTCTCAGGGTGGTTTTTTTGATTCTAGAGTTCTTTACTACTCTCGGAACCTTCCGCTACTTTTGTATTGTCTGCGAATGCTTCATCAATTTCATCGAGGAGTTCAGGTGAAGGGAGGTCACGCTTTTTTCCACTCCCAACGTCTCCAATGAGTTCATACTGCATGTCCTCGAATCCTGTTCCGGCTGGAATGAGACGTCCAATGATCACGTTCTCCTTGAGTCCCTCAAGACGATCTACCTTTCCAGTCACAGCTGCGTTAATGAGTACACGAGCGGTTTCTTGGAAGGACGCAGATGAGAGCCATGAATCTGTAGACAACGAAATCTTTGTGATTCCAAGGAAGAGTGGGGTGCATGTTGCAGCCGTTTCATTCTTTTTGATTGGATCATTTGCATCCTCAAAGGTTGCTTTTTCAATGATTTCTCCAGGCAAGAGATCTGTGTCGCCTGGATCAACAACGCGTACACGAGAGAACATCTGACGAATAATAATCTCGATATGCTTGTTATTGAGCTTCTGTCCCTGACTCGAGTAAATGAACTGCACTTCTTTAGAGAGATACTTCTGCACTGCACTCTGACCTTTGAACTTGAACAGAATTTGCAGATCAAGATGTCCATCAGTAATTGCGTCTCCCGCAAGCACTTCGTCTCCATCTTTTACATAGAGCGTAAATCCAGGTGGAATAATGTACTCACGAATCTTCATCGTATCGTACACAACCGTCACGGCATTTTCTTTCTTGAATGTGACAATTCCTGTTCCTGGAGCAAGTAATTCCTTTCCAGTTGACTTGCGTGCAAGCACTTGACCTTCTTTTACTTTGTCTCCTTCTTTGACGAAGAGTTCCCCTGTTTTTCCATACAATTGAGTCTCTTCTTCAACACCTTCATAGGAAATCTTCACGGTCTTTTGTCCAGGACGCATATCTACAATCTGTTTTCCTGTTCCTGCTTGGACAATTTCTCGTTGAGCGGTTTCGACAGAGGCTTTTCCTGAAACTTCTGCCATAATGGCTTTCTGTTTTGGATTTCTTGCCTCGAATAGTTCTTCCACACGAGGAAGACCTTGCGTAATATCTTTTCCAGCAACTCCTCCCGTATGGAAGGTACGCATCGTCAACTGTGTTCCCGGTTCTCCAATGGATTGCGCGGCCATGATTCCCACGCTCGTCCCCATCTTTGCAAGCTTGTTGTAGGCGAGGTCATATCCGTAACACTTTTGACACACTCCGCGTCGCATCAGACAGGTCATCACAGAACGTACATGTACTTCCGACAACTCTTTTCCAGACGCTTCAATTTCACGAATATGTTCTTCTGTAATCAATTGACCTGCTTCGACAATCACCTTTCGTCCACCTGGTTTCTTTACTTCTGAAAGGGTGAAACGACCGAGGATTCGCACCAAGAGAGGCTCTCCGATTTCTTCTGATTCAGCATGGGTCAACACCACTCCTTGATCATCGCCACAATCCACTGTGCGGACAATCACATCTTGAGCCACATCCACAAGTCGACGTGTAAGATACCCCGCGTTTGCCGTACGAAGCGCGGTATCTGTAAGTCCTTTACGTACTCCATGGGAAGAAATAAAGAACTCCAGCACATCGTACCCCTCTTTAAAGGAAGACTTCACAGGAAGTTCAATAATATCTCCTGATGGGTTAGCCACCAGACCCTTCATACCCACCATCTGTGTCATCTGACCCCATGATCCTCGAGCACCAGACTCGATCATTGTGTACGCAGGGTTGTCCTTTGGAAGAGCTTGCTTTGCGATCGCCGCAATTCTGTCCTTAATTTCATTCCAGATTTTAATAAGTGACGTATGACGCTCACTGGACGTGAGAAGACCTTGAGAATAATATTCTTCAATTTCACGAACACGTGCATCTCCTTCTTCAAGTAAGAGCTGTTTTTCAGGCATGTCTGGAAGGTTTGCCATTCCCCAGGAATATCCAGCGCGCGTCGAATATTTGAATCCGATTTCTTTCAATCGATCTAGGAAGAGTGAGGTTTTTTCTGAGCCATTCAACTCGAGATAATACTTCACAATGTTTGCAAGCTCCTTCTTTCCCATGATCATGTTCTTAAACTCGATCTCATCTGGAAACTGAAGGTTCACAATCAAACGTCCTGGAGTTGTAATAATGATTTCTCCGCTTTTCAGTCGAACCGCAATCCATTCACGCAACCCAACTTTTCCAAGCTGTGCCGTATACAGTGCATCTGTTTCATTTGGAAAGATTAACAGCCCTTCCTTTGTCTCTGGCATCGGTGTGATATCCATCGTGAGGAAGAAGATTCCCCAGGCGATATCCTTTCCAGGTGTTGCAACAGGTCCTCCAAACGCTGGCTTCAAAAGATTCTTAGTGGAGAGCATGATTTCTCGCGCCTCTGCACGAGCCTCTTCGGTAAGAGGAACATGGACGGCCATTTGGTCTCCATCAAAGTCCGCGTTATACGCATCACAAACGAGAGGGTGAATCTGAATCGCCTTTCCTTCAATCAATGTTGGACGAAATGCCTGAATACCAAGACGGTGAAGCGTTGGAGCACGGTTCAAAAGAACAAATGCGTCGCTTGTCACTTCCTCGAGAATATCCCAGGTTTCAGGACGATCACTTTCAATAAAACGGTTTGCGGATCGAATATTATGAACGTACTCACGTTCAATAAGTTTTGAGATGACAAATGGCTTAAAGAGCTCAAGTGCCATTTTCTTTGGAATACCACACTGATCAAGACGCAGGTGTGGACCCACAACAATCACGGAACGACCAGAATAGTCGATACGCTTTCCAAGCAAGTTCTGACGGAACCGTCCTTGCTTTCCCTTCAACTGGTCGGCAAGAGATTTCAACTGTCGCTTCTTTCCAGTCGCCGCAATCACCGTTTTGCTGTGACGAGCTGAGTTGTCGATAAGCGCATCGACAGCTTCCTGCAACATGCGCTTCTCATTTCGAGAAATGACTTCAGGAGCGGCAAGATCGAACAATCGCTTCAAGCGGTTGTTTCGGTTAATCACACGTCGATACAAATCGTTCAAGTCAGAAGTCGCAAAACGACCACCATCAAGTGGCACCATTGGACGAAGATCTGGTGGAATCACTGGGATCACATTCAAGATCATCCATTCAGGCTTCAAGTCGTTAATGAAAAACGACTTCAAGAGCTTCACACGACGCAAAAGTCGGTTTCGCTTGGTTTTTGTTGCGGTCTTCAATTCTTCTTCAAGCGCACGCATGGTCTCTTCCACATTTGTTCGAGCAAGCATTTCTTTGATCGCCTCTGCTCCAATATTTGCTTCAAAAACATGTCCGTACTTTAAGGACCATTCGTGATACACCTGTTCAGAAATGATCGCCATGACTTTCATCTCCTTCAGATCTTTGAGAACCTCATCAAAATCTTCCGCAAGTTCTTCTAACTTTGTATCCCGAATTTCTTCAAGACGCTTTGTTTCTTTCTCAATCGATTTTGTGTCTTCTCCAAATTTTTCTGCGAGGCGTCCGGTATCGCGCTTGAATTCACCTTCGATCATCTTTTCCTTACTCTTACGCTCTGAGGTTACTTGTTCGATGGTCTGTTCCTTTGCGTCCTCATTTACGTCTGTCACAAGAAAGCTTGCAAAGTAGATGATCTTTTCAAGATTCTGAATTGAGACATCAAGAATGGTTCCGATTTTAGACGGAACACCACGCAAGAACCAAATATGACTAATTGGGGCCGCAAGCTCAATGTGCCCCATGCGCTCACGTCGCACAACAGAATGTGTAACTTCCACACCACACTTGTCGCACACAATTCCCTTGTAACGGATCTTCTTATACTTTCCGCAATAGCATTCCCAGTCCTTGGAAGGTCCAAAAATTTCTTCCGCAAACAAACCTTGCTTTTCAGGCTTTTGCGTTCGGTAGTTGATCGTCTCTGGTTTACTCACCTCTCCAAAAGACCAAGATCGAATAGTGTCAGGACTTGAGAGTCGAAGACGGATCGAGTCAAAATCTGTGGATTTGAGGGATTCTTGTTGTTTGAACATATTTACTTGCTACTTTTTACTTTCTTTTCTCCAGGAAGTTCGACCTTCTCCCCGTCTTTCAAGAGTTCAACGTCCAGACACAACCCCTTGAGTTCTCGTACAAGCACGTTAAATGATTCCGGAATATTTACTTTGCGAATTGGTTCACCCTTAATGATGGATTCGTAGGCTTTTGATCGTCCAGGAACGTCATCGGATTTAATGGTGAGAATTTCTTGCAACATATGAGCAGCTCCGTAAGCCTCAAGCGCCCAAACTTCCATTTCTCCAAAACGCTGACCTCCAAACTGCGCTTTTCCACCAAGAGGCTGTTGTGTAATAAGAGAGTATGGACCAATAGAGCGTTGATGCATCTTGTCTTCCACCATGTGAGAGAGTTTGAGGATGTACATGTATCCAACCGTCACAGGATTTTCAAATGCGTCTCCTGAACGTCCATCAAATAATGTCACCTGTCCTGAGCGTGGCAAACCTGCACGTTCAAGTTCATCATAAATCATCTCCTCAGGGACACCATTCAATACCGGTGTGTTCACATTGTATCCAAGTGCGTTCGCAGCGAGCCCCATGTGCACCTCAAGAATCTGACCCAAGTTCATACGTGAGACGACTCCGAGTGGTGTCAGAATAATTTCTGCAGATGTTCCATCTTCCAAAAACGGCATATCCGCTGCTGGCACGATTTTTGAAATCACTCCTTTATTTCCATGACGTCCTGCAACCTTGTCTCCTACCTGAATCTTTCGAAGGTCAGCGATGGTTACCTGAATCGACTTAATGACTCCTGGAGAAAGCTTGTCTCCTTCCTCTCGAGAGAACACAGTGACAGCAACGACTTTTCCATGTTCACCATGCTCAAGGTACATTGAAGAATCACGTACATCACGTGCTTTCTCTCCAAAAATAGCACGCAACAACTTTTCTTCTGCAGAAAGTTCTGTCTCTCCCTTTGGAGTAATCTTTCCAACCAAGATGTCACCTGACTTTACTTCTGCCCCGACACGAATCACACCTTCTGCATCAAGATTCTTGAGTTTATCCTCAGAAACGTTTGGAATATCAGAGGTCACGACTTCAGGACCAAGTTTTGTGTCGCGCACATCAATCGTGTAGTGCTCAATATGAACACTGGTAAATCGATCGTCTTGAACCAACCGCTCAGAAATAATGACGGCGTCTTCGTAGTTATATCCGTCCCATGCCATGAAGGCGACAAGACAGTTTTGACCGAGCGCAAGTTCCCCATGATCAACCGCAGACGAATCCGCAATCACATCTCCCTTCGTGACTTTCTCCCCTTTCTCAACAACAGGACGTTGGTTAATAGAGGTTGAGTTGTTTGATCGAAGAAACTTTTTCAACTCATACTCAAATTTATTTCCGTCCGTACTTGTGATCTCAATGCGATTTCCTTCAACGGCAGAGATCTCTCCTGTCGCATCAGCCACAACCACATGTCCAGAGTCGCGCGCCGCACGCTTTTCAGAACCTGTTCCACAAATAGGCGCATCCGGTTTAATGGTTGGAACAGCCTGTCGAGACATGTTTGTTCCCATCAACGCACGTGTTGCATCATCATGTTCCAAAAACGGAATAAGTGCAGTTCCAATTGAGACGATCTGTTTTGAGGAGACGTCCATGTAATTCACTTCGTTTTGAGCGACAACTTTTGGTTCTCCATACTTACGTCCTCCAACGAACGCTTCCACAAAGTGTCCATCCTTATCAAGTGGGATTGTTGCAGGAACCGTAATAGAACGTTCTTCTTTAAACGCGTTAATGAACTCGATGTCATTGGTGACACGAGAAATCATTTTTCCATTTTTCTCTTCTTGAACCACCTTTCTGTAAGGAGTTTCGATGAATCCGTAATCATTAATGATCGCATAAGACGCAAGGTGACCAATGAGTCCAATGTTTGGTCCTTCAGGCGTGGCAATCGGACAAATACGTCCATAGTGAGTCGGATGCACGTCACGAACTTCAAATCCTGCACGTTCACGAGAAAGTCCTCCTGGACCCATCGCGGACAATCGACGCTTGTGTTCAAGTTCTGCCAATGGATTCGTTTGGTCCATGAACTGAGAGAGCTGTGAGGACATGAAGAACTCACGGATCGAACCAATCACAGGTCGCGCATTGATGAGGCGTCCTGGAGTAAGGGTGTCGATATCACGCGTAGACATTCGATCTCGCACAATGCGCTCCATACGAGCAAGACCAACACGAAAGCGTCCTTGAATGAGCTCTCCAACAGCTCGCACACGACGGTTTCCAAGGTGATCAACATCATCTGGTTCACCTTGATCAATATTCAAACGAATAATCTCACGAATAATCATGGTGAGATCCTCTTTTGTGATAATACGATTTTCTTCTTGAGCCACCATCACCTCATCAATATCTTGATCGAAACGGAGGTTGAATTTGTACCGCCCAACTTTCCCAAGATCATAGCGATCAAAATTGAAGAACATTGAATGAATCAAGCTCTTTGCATTATCCGCCGTTGCACGATCACCAGGTCGGATACGTTTGTAGACTTCGATTAGTCCTTCGTCTTCATTTGTGGAAATGTCCTTATTAAGAGTTGTCTCGATATAACGATTTGTTGGATGAACATCAATATCCTCAAAAAGTTTTGTAATAGATTCATCGTCTGCAACTCCAAACGCACGCAAGAGGGCAGTTACAGGCACTTTTCGCTTTCGGTCGATTTTCACCCAAATAACATTCTTTGGATCTGTCTCAAACTCAAGCCAGGCCCCTCGGTTTGGGATGATTTTTGCTCCGTAGTAACGACGCCCGCGATACACGTCTGCGGTAAAAAACGCTCCAGCAGAACGCACAAGCTGAGAAACAACCACACGCTCAACTCCATTAATCAGGAATGTTCCACGAGGAGTCATAATTGGGAGATCTCCCAAATAAATCTCCTGTTCCTTTACATCCTTCGTTCTAATGTTTACAAGTCGAGTTTTTACGCGCAAAGGAGCTTCAAAGGTCACGTTTTTTTCACGTGAAGTCTTTTCATCAAACTTTGGCTCATCGAGGTAGTAATCATCAAAGAACAACTGAAGATCACGTCCAATAAAATCTGTAATTGGAGTCACTTCTTGGAAGAGTTCTTTGATTCCCTCTTCATAAAACCAACGATAAGATCGACGTTGGACCTCAATAAGGTCTGGAACGTCCATCGCATCAGGAACAGCATTTGAGAACGTCTTTCGTTCTCGAGTCTTCACAGGCGTGCGGCGGTAAATAGGCATAGTTGCATTTGATCATTCAAAAACTCGATGATATTTCGGAATCGATGCTGTTGTGGGACATCGATTGGGTCGAATAACTGCGAGTTTTGGAATGATCAGTTAAAAAACAAAAAACCTTTCCTTTGGGTAAGGAAAGTGTATTACGACTCGTTAATTGGGGTATTACGCACCATCAGAGAATAGGGTTTTATCCCGGGTCATGGTCCCACAACCAATAATCCAGGTGTTTCTCTTATGTGCCCCTTTCCCGGTTGACCGTTCTGCCGTAGACGAGGCCAGGGGGTTTGTCTTTGGACACCCATTGTGTCACACATGTTGTCAAGTTTCGCTAAAATTAGCTTAACCTAACCCGAATGCAGCCCGATCGTATCATGACAAAAGCCACGAGTCAAGTCGCAGACGTGAATAAACAGTGGATTGTCAATGCATGCGATGTTTTGACTAAAATTAGGAAAGAAAAGGGAATATATCGATATAATTCTCTCAAAAAAATGGGAATTATCCACAAAAATATAAGGGTCAAAACAAAAAAGTCCCATTTTTGGACTTTTTTTCACTCAGTATTATCCCTGATCCTGTGTCTAAGGCTGCGGAGTAAGGTCACGAAGTTACATCCGAATCAGAACGTTTGAGCATGAGGAGAGAGATTTTTGTCGCTCAGCCTTGCGGCGAACAACATATGCTCGCGATTTAGACCTGGGTGTATCGTACCGAACTTCGCAGCCTTCGAAACAGGAAGATACCGAAATTTTACCAGAGTTTAGGAAAGAATCAAGAGTCACCGTTCCCACCTGTGCACGAACTCTTCATGAACAAGTGAAAAAGTGGGTCCAGATCGTGAGATGAGAGACATCTGAAACGATTCCTTAAGGCTGGACCCGACCCTTAAGGTTGATTTACGTCGTGATCGCGTCTGCCAGCGACGGCTGAACAACGATTGTGTCAGAGAGAGCTTCTTCTGGATCTGACAGGAGTGACTCCATATACCAGATCAAGACATCGCTGAGATTGATGCGTACACCGTTGACAGTAACTGCCTCATCTTGATGATCTACGCTCCAAAGAGTGAGATCAAGAAGCGCGTAGCCCCTGCGATAGTCTTGAGGTTCACTGCGTCGACTGTCCTCAATAGTGAATTCTGATCCGTATTCGCCTCCCACTGGGTAACTGACCCTGGGAGAAGGACCTCCGTCACCGGTGGGAAGAGGGGCGTTTGGACGTGGAAGTTTGGACACGGGCCGCAGGACCCAGAGCTGATAGAACGAGGGACTCCGCCCCACCTCCTTACAATTCTTGTCCCAGAATACGGGTCGATGACCACCTTCGAAGGCGTCCATCTGAACAAGTTCATGCCGACCCTTGAGACGCCTGTGCTGACTGGCCTGAATGACCATGAAGAGACAAAGCTGTTCGATTTCGTCATCGCTCGTTCCCAGATGTTCCATCAAGGCGCTTGTAGAGCGCTTTTTGGGGTCATACTGGGAAGCGCTCTTGAGTGTCGCATCGAACCAGTTGGCAATCTCGTGAACGGGCTGAGTCGGATCCACACGACGGATGTCGCGGAGGAGCTTCCGAAGCTCTCTCATGAGTGCGCCGAATCGCCCGAGATCACTGCGCTTGCGTGCTTCACGACGAAGACGTTCAGCTTCACCCGCACGCTCCCGAGCCTCGCTCAGAACAGCCAGATTTCTTGCTTCCAACCCACCCCTGAGATGTTCCACTCGAGGGGGAGGAGCAGACCTTACAATCGAAACACCCGTCAAGGATGGCTTCGACTGTTCAGTGTACAAGGACACAGCGACAGGAATGAGAGGTTCTTCCTTCTGGGACCGTCCGAGTGACAGAACCATCACAGAGCCACCCGCTTCCTTGACACCGAGCTTCGTGAGCACGTCGAATAGACTGTGTACAGGCTCCTTTTCCGCCTTGGCGCACCAGTAGCAGATCGCACTGGTAAGCGCCGTCTCCACACTTGATACGCCCAAGAGGACGACAAGAATGGGCTGGCCAGCTACCTGACCGTTTGGCGGGAACGGATCACGTTTACACCGACTGCACTGCACGGTTGCAGGCATGGATGGGTTTGCCATTTGGTCTCCTGTTGGGTTTGTCTGAATGGAGGGACTGATTTCCCATCTCAGGGGACGAGTGTTTCGTCCGCTCAGATGAAAAGAGGTTCTGCGTGAACCTCAGAGGACTCAGTTGTGAGGTTTTGGTTCTGATGGCATTTGCTCCTTTTGGTCTTTCAGGATCCGATTGACAACTTCAGCTGTCGCAAGACACGCAAGCTCTTCATCGCCTCTGTAGAGCACGAGGAAATATTCGTAGAGTTGAGAGATGATATCTCCTAGTGAAGTGATCATTACGCCTCCTACGCCGCGGACGTTCTTGCGTTCGACCGAGAGGCCGCTCGCCTGAAATCGAAGTTGTCGAGCTCGCGAAGCATCCATGCCTGAGCGGTAGTTGAGTTCCCCCTAATGCCCCGACTGAACTCCTTTCGAACAACGGTATAGGTAGGATCTAGCATGATCGCCCATCGTACACAGACGACCCATTGATCGTTTTCCAACTCCACAAGGAGATGGTCTCGACCGAACTCCATCGCTGAGATTGGACGAACACGGGATCTTTGATCCAGATCGAAGATCTGAACCGAACCTGATTGGATCATTGTTCTCATGATTTGCTCCTGTTTGAAACCCACACAACATCAGAACAGTGTTATGAGGTCATGCGGGGCTCAAACAAAAAAATCCTTATCATGGAGAGAATGTGTACATCTACAAAATAAGGACGTTTGGTTCTTATGACTCTCTCCAGACGACATAAGGCTTCCAGGCAAATTGGAAAAAGCAAGAAGGAAAATTACCAGAAATACGGGATATTGTCAATGGACAACAAGAAGACGCACAGTGTGATAAAATACCCTCATCTATGGCAAAGAAAAAGAAACGGTCTAATGCAAAAAGAAAAGAGACTCTAGGCTTCGAGTTAAATCCAGAAACAAAACGAGGAATTTACGTTATTTTACTGTTCGCTACTGCGGTCCTCATTTTTCTTTCGTTCTTTCATGTCGCTGGAACATTAGGGATTTGGATCAATGCAGCCCTCTCAATGTTTTTTGGATTAGATCGATACCTTGTCCCTCTCATTTTGATTATCGTGGGTGCAACACTTGCGTATCCAGAACGAGGAAAACTCTCTACCTGGAATTACCTTGGAATCCTTTTCTTTTTTCTTTCGTTCAATGCGCTCATCAACCTCTTTCTTATAGATAGAGCTGAGCCTTTCACTCAAAATCTCGCGCTTGCAGGAGGATACCTGGGACAATTCCTTGCGACACTTCTGAGTACTTTTATTGGCTATTGGGGTGCTGTCGTTGCCACAGCTTCTTTATTACTTGTTTCAGTACTCCTCATCTTTAATACCTCTCTCCATTCATTACTTGGAGCACATACTCTTTTGACGCGACTTTTCAGCCGTATCGCAGAGCGAAAAGCTCTTGAGAGAACAGATGATGAAGAGTACGCATTTGATGAGGAAGAAGATGAACTCGAAGAGGAAGAAGAAGTGGAACAAGATGAACCCGAAGAAGAGGAGTTTGTAGAAGAACCTCTTCAGTTTCACAAGAAAACCGTTAAAGCTCCAGAACGTGAAGAAATGGCGATTACATCTCGTATACACCGTGAAATCACCATTCCAATGAATATTCTTTTACAGTCTCATTCAAAAGCGCACGCAGGAGACATTGATCGAAACAAAGAAATCATTGAAAAAACGTTTCAGGAATTTGGCATCAATGTAGAAATGGGAAAAATTTCAGTTGGACCAACGGTCACACAGTACACACTCCGCCCAATGCAGGGAGTAAAGCTGTCACGTATTGTCAGTCTTCAAAATGATCTTGCACTTGCACTTGCCGCTCATCCGCTTCGCCTTGAAGCTCCAATTCCTGGTCAGTCGCTTGTCGGAATTGAAGTTCCAAATCATAAGGTTGCAACAGTGACACTTCGTGATGTCATGGAAACAAAAGAATTCAAAGCGAGTAAATCGACCCTCTCTATCCCACTTGGAAAAGATGTGTCCGGTTCGTGCTACACCATCGCCTTAGATAAAATGCCCCACATGCTGGTCGCTGGAGCCACGGGTTCTGGAAAATCTGTCTGTCTCAATACCATGATCGTCTCTTGGCTTTACCAAAATGGACCAGACGATCTCAAACTAATCTTGGTCGATCCAAAGCGCGTGGAACTCACGTCCTACAACGGGATTCCTCACTTACTTGTTCCACCTATTATTAGCGCAGATGATACGGTTAACGCACTAAAGTGGACCATTCGAGAAATGGAGCGACGACTCGACCTTCTTTCAAAGGTGGGGGCTCGTAATATTGATGGATACAACGAGAAATCTGAGGAACGTATGCCTCGCATCGTGTTTGTCATCGATGAACTTGCAGACCTCATGAGTGTGAGTGGTCGTGAGGTTGAAAGCCACATTGTCCGCATTGCGCAAATGGCCCGTGCAGTGGGAATCCATCTGGTCCTTGCAACACAACGCCCAAGTGTGGATGTTATTACAGGGCTCATAAAAGCAAACATTCCTGGTCGAATCGCATTTGCTGTTGCTTCACAAACTGACTCTCGAACGATTCTTGATCAGTCAGGTGCAGAAAAACTTCTTGGTCGTGGAGATATGCTCTTCACGAGCGCAGATGTTTCTAAGCCAAAACGTCTACAAGGAGCCTTTATTTCAACAGATGAAGTTGAAGCTGTTGTAAACCATCTCCGACGCAAAGGGGAACCCAATTACAATATGGCCGTGACTGAAATCACAAAAGCTGGAACCGTTTTTGATGATATGGGAGACCAAGACGAAATGCTTGAGGAAGCAATCCAGACTGTTCTCGAATCAGGAAAAGCCTCTACGTCTTACCTCCAACGACGGCTCAGACTTGGATATGCACGTGCAGCTCGTATCATCGACATGATGGAAGAAGCTGGAGTTGTTGGACCAGGGCAAGGTGCCAAACCACGAGAAGTCCTTATTGACTCTTGGCCACCAGGAGGAGACCCTTCCGAAGGAATGCCAACCGCACAAGACGACTACGATGAAGCCTTTAAAAACAAGAAACGTTTTGAAGAAGAAGAAGAAGAAGAAGAAGAGGATAAGGATTTTCTTGTTTTAGTAAATAAACCCATTACCGAGTTGGAACTTTCTGTCCGGAGCGCTAATTGTCTAGAAGCAGCTAAGATAAAGACCATAGGCGATCTCATCAGAAAAACTGAAGCGCAGATGCTGAAGTATAAAAATTTCGGAAAGAAATCTCTTTCAGAGATTTCGGCCATATTAACAAATATGGGCCTACAACTAGGAATGGATGTAGAATCGAGACTGAAGAAAAAATCATGAGACATCGTCGCCACAGAACAAGTTTAGGTCTAAAGTCTGCAAGACGCAAGGCCCTGCTTAAGGATTTAGTTAACAGCGTGGTTTTGCGTAACCGTATAAAGACAACGCTCGCCCGCGCAAAGGCCACAAAGCCGATCGCCGAGCGGATGATCACGCTTGCAAAGGTGGGATCTCTTCATGCCCGCAGGCAGATCATCTCAAGGCTGCAATCCAGGCAGTCAGCCAAGCGCTTGATCGAAGAGCTGGCCCCTCTTTACAAGGATATAAACGGGGGCTATACACGCATTATTCATTTCGATCGCAGAATGGGTGACGGAGCCAAAATGGCCCTTTTGGAATTTACAAAAACACCCGCGTCTTTGATCGAAGCTGAGGAGAAAAAGAAGAAGCGCAAGAAGGAGAGCTCTGAGAAAAAGCGTTTTAAAGCCGAGAAGCCGAAAGAAGATCCCAAGAAACGCAAGGAACGCGAGGCGAAAGCGGCCGAAGACGAAAAGAAGAAGAAAAAGCCTTCAAAAAAGGTTGAAGCCAAAGAAACAGACGATAAGCCCAAGGATGAGACAGAAGAAAAGTATCGCGGGCCGGGTTTTCTCGGGGGTTTAAGACGTTTTCTTAAGGGCGACTAATAGGGGGTTAAAAATGGGAAAGCTCTCCGGACGCATACGCGAGGTGAAACCCTCTCTCACCCTGAGTATTACTGCCAAGGCTAAGGCAATGCGCGCTCAGGGAGTCGATGTTATTTCTTTTAGTGCCGGTGAGCCCGATTTTGATACTCCCCGCCAGATACGCGAAGCGGCACGGAAAGCCCTTAAAGACGGATTAACAAAATACACTCCTGTCAGCGGTATACAACCGCTAAAAGAAGCCATAGCCAAGAAATTAAAACTCGACAACAACATAGAATATTCCGCAAGCGACATTGTTGTCTCATGCGGGGCAAAGCATTCTATATATAACGTTATCCAGGTTCTTGTAGATAGCGGTGATGAGGTTATCATTCCGTCACCTTATTGGTTAAGTTACCCCGAGATGGTTACGCTTGCTGGTGGAAAGGTTGTAGCTTTACCCTCTAGCCAAGATACCCAGTTTAAGATTACACCCCAGCAGCTTGAGCGAGCCATAACACCTCGCACCAAGATTCTAATTTTGAATTCTCCCTCAAATCCAACAGGCACAGTCTATACTGAGG
>JABMNY010000027.1 GCA_013204385.1 Candidatus Uhrbacteria bacterium | reverse complement strand
TGCACATGGGTACTGGCATGAAGCGAGTGCATTGATAAACTTCCTTCAGAGCGAGCATGACTTTGCACCGCACCGACGAGAAGAGAAAGCATTGATGCGTGAGTTGGAAGAGAAGAAAACGAGAAATCAAAAGTTTCGTGAAACAGGATTAGATGGTATCGCTCTCATGGATGTCCTTGGGATGGAACCAGGTCCTGAGTTTGGTCTTGCTCTGCGTAGGATCCATGCAGGAATTTTGGGTCAAGGAGAGATGCCCAACTTTACAAACATAATCGATCAGGAAATTGAAAAACGTGCGGGGGAGTACTATAAGAAACAGTTTGATCTGGGAGAATAACTATGCTCGCTTACATTCAAGGAAACGTCTTACATAAAAGTCCGGGGTACATTATTGTTGCAACCCAAGGGCTAGGATATAAGATTACCCTTCCAGAGGGAATCATCCGAGAACTGGCAGAGTCAGTCGAATTTTATCTCCATGAAGCCCAACGTGATGATGGGCGTGAACTTTTTGGGTTTACATCCGTAGACCAGCTCGAGTTATTTTGGAAATTAGTGAGTGTCTCCGGAGTCGGTCCAAAGAGCGGACAGAAGATTGTGTATGCAGAGGGGATTGAACAAGTGAAAGCAAAGATCATGGTGGGAGATCTGACGTTTCTCATGAGTGTTCCTGGTATTGGGAAAAAGACGGCGCAAAAAATCATTCTTGAACTCAAAGGAGCACTTGCAGATGAACCAGATATTTCTGCGCTCGATTTGGATGCGATTGAAGGTTTAGTAGGGCTTGGGTATTCTCGACGTGACGCAGAAACAGCGCTTTCAGGACTCGAAGAAGAGGGGACAGATGATCGGATTCGGGCAGCGCTCAAGAGACTTAGTCGATAGGTATGTGCTCAGCAATGCTCGTGAGAAATTTTTTTCGGGCGGAGCCGGGCCAGACTTACTATTTCTGACCACCACCCTCAATAAAATTTCTCACAAGCGTTGCTTACGTTATGAACTCGATGGAATGGAATCAATTTGTGTTGGAGCACGGCCCGCGATCGGGTCGGTTTTTGCAGTCGTGGGAGTGGGGAGAATTTCAGAAAACTGTTCAGGAGGTTGTGAGACGAGAAGAAGTAATCGAAGAAGGAAAGGTCACGGGAGTCGCCCAGTGGTTGGATCGGAAGCTTCCGTTCTTTGGGTCTTATTCTTTTTGTCCAAAAGGTCCAATTGGAAGCAATGCATTAGAAGGAACTGGTCATCAGATTTTTTTGCGTATTGAACCAGATCAGAACGTGCTTATTCAAGAGGCACACAAATCAATCGATCTTGATCCGGCACACACACTGATCACAAATCTTTCCGCGACTGAGGATGACTTGCTTGCAGGGATGCATCAAAAGACTCGGTATAATATTCGTGTCGCGGGGAAGCACGAAGTTCAAATTTCGCTGCATTCAGCAGACTTTGATGCGGTGTGGAATTTGTTTGAACAGACTTCCTTTCGTGGGCAATTTCGTCTTCATCAAAAACAGTATTATCAAAAAATGGTAGAAGCGTTGCAAGGGGGCGCGTGCAACGCGTTTCTTGCAACGGCGTCGCATGAAGGAAAAATTATTGCTTCAAACATCATGATCGACTTTGGAGATACTCGAACTTACTTGCATGGTGCTTCTTCAAATACAGATCGAAATCTGATGGGACCTTATTTGTTGCACTGGGAGTTACTGCGTGACGCAAGAGCACAGGGGATTCAGTTCTATGATTGGTGGGGAGTGGCGCCTGAGGGAGCCGACGATCAACATCCCTGGGCGGGGATCTCTCGGTTTAAGCGAGGGTTTGGGGGGGAAGAAGTAGAGGGATTAGGAACGTATGATCATGTGATCGCGCCTCTCAAATATTATCTGTATCAAATGGCAAGACATGTAAGACGATTGCGGTAAATCGAAACCAGAAAGGAAAAGTACAAAAACACAGCAAAATTGCTGTGTTTTTGTACTGGTCCCTTGACAAAACCGTCAAAGTCGTGTACCTTACTGTTCTTGATCGTCGTAAGTGACGACAAGAGAAATCCAGGCACTCGTCTGGTCAGCTTTGCCCAAAGCAGGTAGTGACAGCGTCGACCCTTAACTGATCCACGCATGTGGAGTACGCCCTTCTTGCGTCCTGCAAGTCGGCCGACCGTTAAGAACGCTGTTCGGTAGTTGTCCCGGCCTTCGCGCGCGCCATTCTGGCAATCTCATCGCGCACCGGGAAACACCGTCCGCCCCCTGCGAGCTGTGACTCTCTTAGAACAGGCAGACCTCCGGTCGAGTTTGTAGGCATTGAGCCAAGGAGAAGTTGATAGAGCTTGGGCTTATCACCCAAAGAGTTGATGCCTCACGGTTGAAACTCTTCTGCTCTACGTAATTTCTCGCTTGTGTTGCCTGGCGCCGCTTGGAGGACAACTGTTGGTCCTTCAGGCGGCGCCCCCACCCCCACACGGCCCCATGTCTACTGACTGGGGTATTCTTTTATTCAAAATTCAAAACGAGACCCATATGAGGTCTCGTTTTTAGGTTAGTTAATGACGACTCCCTGACCTTTGGCGAACGCATCTTCTGGGAGTTCACTTGTGAGCTCGCTCAGAGACTTGCTCAGAGATTCCCCCGTTACAGTATCCTTTGCTTCAAAGCTTGTGGTGTTTGTCAGTTTGATGAATCGTCCGATATCTCCTTCAACTGGATTTACGGAAACTTCGAACCAGGCACCAGCATGCCCAAGTTCTGCTAATAGTTTCGGAATAGTCCAAGTCATGATTCGTGTGGTGGAGTTGAAGGTAATAGTTCCAATATCTGTGTCGGTATTTTCCACCCAAGTAATGTCTTGGGGGAGCGTGGTGGAGAGCCGAACGTTTTCGAGTGTGTGAAGCGAATTGGTGAGGTTCCAATACACACGGTAGTTTGTGGATTGTCCTACTTCCGGCGGAAGTGGCCCTGATCCAATTGCTGTTCCACTTTCTGAGAAGTATCGAGCTTCTGCACTTATTCCAACATCTGAATTTAGCGTTATTTCAATTGGAGTGGCTTCAAGTGTGCGTGTGGAAGTGATCGATCCAATCTTATTGAGTGTCAGAATCACACTGAGCGTAAACGCATCTGCTTCTGTTGAATCAAGTTGCGCGAAAACGGGGAGGCTCAGGTCAATCACGTTAGAGGCCTCTGGATCGAGTGCAGGAAGTCCTTCCCAACTAATCTCCGTACCTGTACGTGTTCCTCCTGCGAGATTTGCTTTGGACCAATCGATCGGGATTGTTCCGTCAGTGCTTGTGAGCGCGAGGGAAAAACTCATGTCTTGCGCAACCTCCTTGCTGTTGTTTGCGTAATCGAGTGATACACGAAGTGTCTCTCCTAAATCTGCTGTCTGGCTCTCGTCTGAACCATTTACAATGACTGAGAAAGAGATTGATCCCCCAAGAACATCTGTTTTTATTTCTTCTGATTGTTGAAGGTAGACAATATCGTTCTCTACAAATCCGACAGCGACTGAGAGTGTTTGTTCTCCTGAAGCTGTAGAGGTAAACGAACCATTTGCGGTAATCGCTTTGAGCTCCCCTGGATTCAAGGCATCAATCAGCCAGTAGGTTTCTCCTTCTATGAGCGCTGGCTCTGCCGAATTTACAGTAAAGTCATCTGGGAAGGAAGAAGTGATACGTAGATTATAGACAGGATCGGATCCGGTATTTTGAACATTCACAATGTACTCTGAGACGTCTCCCGCGAGCGCCTTTTCAGGCCCCGTGAAGGTAAAGGCGAGGACAGAATCAGTAACATCCACTTTTTGTGTGATGATGTCTTGGAAATCTGAACTGAAGTTTGCAGGTTTATAAGTAAAGAGGGCTTGAAGACGTTGTGAAGAGGGGACCTCAGCGAGGAAGACTCCTGTGATCGTGATGGAACCATCGGACCCAGCGCTCAAAGAGCCAATCGTCCACTCAAGACTTTCATTTGGTTCAGGAACTGTGGTGTACACGTGGAACGTGGAGGGGATATTGAGTTTGGCTACAAGGGAAGCAACGGGAACGTCACCTGTGTTCTCATAACGGAGTGTGTAGGAGACTTCTTCTCCAGACTTCACCTCGTCTGGTCCCTCGATTTCAAGTTTCATCGTTTCGCCTGTCTGAAAGATTCCTTGTGTGAAGAGAAAGAATCCAATCCACGCGAGACCTGAGAGAAGAGCGAGAAGCCCGATCAGTTTAAGAAGTGTCCGAGTGAGTTTAGAGCGTCCTCCACGATCAAGCTTTGTGAGATCTGGAACCTTCCCATCTATTCCTTCATAGATAGATCGGAGCTGTTTTCTGATTTCTCGCGATGAGCGACGTTTGTGGGATTTGCGAGAGGGGGTCATAGAGATTCAAAGAGAATGGCAAACAACTGATCTGTATGGTTTGTGAATTCAGTTTCAAGACTGTCGGAAGACCAAAGGGGATTAAGTTGATCAGGGATCGTTACACGCACACGTGTTGTTCGATCCATAATTCCAGATTGTTTTTGGAGTGTAAGCGTATATTCCTGTGTATTTGGAAATCCTGCAAACGCTTTAAGTGCGGCGAATAATCCAGACTTCTCTTCAGATGTCTCCATCTTAAAAGGGAGTGTGTATCGCAGAGTCACGACGGAGGTTGTTCCAGGTTTTGTTTGAACCCAGTTCCCAAACACCGCTTTTCCAAGTTCTTCACTAATCATCGTTCCGCTTACAGGATCGACTTCTTGTGTCAGGAGGCCGTAGGCCAGGTCGTCATCAATGACCCAGTCTTCATCCGGGATATTGAATAAGGATCGATCGGGGATACTGAATCCTTGGGCTTCTAACAGAGTACTTCCTTTAGGGGCGTAGACTCGCAGATAATCGACGTTGTTGACTCCGGTAAAGAGAAGGCCTTGGATCCCGTAATGGGTACGAGAGATCGTTACTGTATTTGTGATCGTTCCGTCTTCTGCAATAGCTACGTGGAGATCGACGTGCTCTTGAATCACTCCATCGGTTTTTCCTCCTCCCAGGTTTGAATCCACAACCATTAAGAAATCTCCATCTGTCCATTTTAATTCACCCCCCCATCCTTGGGCGATGACTTCTCGTTGAAGCGTTTCGTTTGCAAGGTAGAGTTGAAGATCTTTCTGTGACAGTCCGGTGTTTAAGTAATCAATGACTCCAAGAAAGTCGTTAGAGGTCTTTTCGATTGTGCGTTCAACAAGCTTCGGAGCGAGGTCCCCAATAAATGCTTTTGGCGTGTTCTCTTCTTTATCGTATTCGTATTCAACAATGCGCTGGGCTTCAAAGATGAAGTTTTCTTGGTTGATTGTCCGTCCGTACTCTTCCATCTCAATAGGTCCAAGCAAACCAATAAGATCTGAGACGAATGTGGCGTTCACAGCGAGGACTCCGTCAACACTCGGTCCGCCAGCATCTTGATAGAACTGCATGAGCTGGCGGGCGGAGGTTGGAAAGTCTGGAAACCAGTTTCCATCTTGAAACTCCCAGCGTGCGGACAAGATCTGAAGTGGACCAGGTGCTATGAGGTTTTCTTTCAAACTTCCTTGGAGATCATACGATCCACCTCCTGGGACATTAAGATTTTCAATGACCCCATTGTGGACTTTTACTTCTGCGAAACTTCCAATGAATCCTCCGGTTGGTCGTATTTCTGTGTTATTTTGGAAAATGATGAGATAACGCTTTGTTCCAGTGGCTCCCAAGAGCTCTTTTGCGAGCGCATAAAACGTTTCAAATTCGTTGATTGTTTCTATGAGTGCTGGAAGACTGGTTTGGACTGTGAGGAGGGTATCTCGATATTCTTCAGGAACAGTCTCCATATCGACATCCGAGAGAGCAGAGGCAGCTGCCTCTAAATGAGGAACGGTAGATGTGAGATAGACTTCCAGAATGTTCAATCTGGAAATTGGTGTTGGAGAGAGTTCTGATTCGATGGCTGTATAACCTGCACTGAGTCTTCCTCCGGCAATAGAGAGTTCATGTCCTGCTGTCACAAGCGCTTGTCCTGATTTGTATGAGTCTTGCGCGACTGGGAGAACTGAGAGAAGTAGATCTGCTCCTGCTCCGAGTCGATCAAGTGTCTCTCGAGCGGTCTGAAAGCGATCGCTTGCTTTGTTGAAGTCTGATCCAGCTTGACCAGCGTTTCGTGTGAGCGCAGCCTGGGCACCGGCGGAAAGGAGAGAAACCGCCTCACTACCCGTTTGTTCAAGCTCTGCTTTTGCTCCGCGTAAATCTTGAACGACATTCATTGCGTGAAGAGGGAGGACAAACAGGAATGAAAGACCAACAAAGGACGCAATGGCTCGTTGCCATCCAAAATCGAATGAGGGGAATCTCCATGGATTATGTAAACGTGGGGCTGTGTGAAGTTCTTCTTCAAAATCTTCCTCAAGTTCTTCTAAACTGACGATGTCTGCTTCTTCTGGATTTTCATTTTCAGGAAAATCGAAATAGGCAAAGATGTCTTCTGGAACAGCGTGGGGAACGAAGGCATCTGAGGTGATGTGCTCAAATGCAGTTGTTTCATATTTGAGTGCGTGATGCACCTGCTTCATTCCAATCATGGCAAGTGGTGGAATCTCTAAGCGAGAGGTGAGTGGGAGTGACCAGGTGCTCCATCGGTGGCGTGCCAGAACTCCTTCTGTCATTTGGGATTCAAGTTCCGGAGTTGTTAAAATGAGATCATTTGCAAGATCCGGAGCAGAATTCATGATGGTCTCCCGGGCGAAGTGGTCTTCTAAAAAGTTTACAGAAAGAAACGGTCGCGCTTGTTCAGTTAAGAGTTCGTTTGGAGTTTGAAGCGTTTGTTTGAGAGAGAGGATAAACGGAGAAAACGTATGATCCCCGTGCTCAATAAACGGCTTGTCTACCTGAGCATATCTTCCAAGCATTCCTTGGAATAAGAACGCTTCTGGAACCGCGTGATCGATGAGTTCTGTTCGAGTTTGGCGAGTGAGTCGTCGAGCGAGTGCGCGTTTAATTTCTGTGTCAGAGGTTTTGCTTGTGACAATAGAAGCATTTGAACGAGCCCGGCTCTGAGAGCGGGTTTTTTTTGTTTTTGTTTTTGTCGTTTTTTTAGGCACAGGTGGTATAGATTTTTTGTATCTCCTTGGCCATTGTGCGCCAGGAGTATTGTTTGATTTGTGCGTGCCCCTTTGCGGTCAATTCAGTTCGCAGAGCGATATTTGTCAGTGCGGTCTCCATGACTTCCACCATTTCTTCGATATTGTCTGGATCAAAGTAGATGGCGGCATCTCCCAAGATTTCTGGGAGAGAAGTAGCGCGTGCTGCGGCGACAGGGACTCCAAAACTCATGGCTTCTAGCGGTGGAAGGCCAAAGCCTTCCGATCGAGAGGGAAAGAGATAGAGTGTTGCGTTTCGGTAGAGATCAGCAAGTGCTTGGTCTGAAGGATTCAAGATGAACTGGACTGCCCCTGAAGAGATGTCTATTTCCTCAAGTTCTTTTCGAAGTCGTTGGTAAAAGAAATCGTCCCGACCAGCAAGAATGAGTTGTACCGTTGGGTGAATCTTGTGGAAGAAAGAGAACGCATGTAGGAGACTCTCAAGATTTTTGTGGGGATAGGCATTTCCTACGTACAGGAAGTAGGGGGAATTGCTCTTGATCGGAGTGGAAGGTTTGAGAGAGGAAAGATTGGTGAGTCCTTCATACACGACATGAATTTTTTCAGAAGGGACCCAAGGAAAGTATTTCAAGATGGCGGACTTTGTGTAGTGAGAGACGGCGATAATACCTCGGGAGCGCTTTAGGGCTGAGCGAAGAACAAGTTTATAGGCATGATACTTCACGAAGTAGATGAGCGGATTGCGTGTGGTGACTTTTGCGGATCGCGGTTGCTCGAGCAAGATGAGGTCATGGATTGTGACGACAAATGGCGTTTTTAGAAAGAGAGGGACATTCCAATGAGGGAAGTGAATGAGGTCAAGATGCTCTCGATCGATGAGTCTGGGAAGAAGCAGTTGTTCCCTTAGACTGTACCAATGGATATTTGCCAGTCGCTTTTCGCAGGGCGCTTGAACAACATTGAGATTCTCTTTTTTGAGGAACAGAAAATAGCGGTTCTTGTGGTCGAGCTGTAAGAGTTCGCGAGAAAGCTCTTCAACATAGCGCCCAAGACCGCCACCCCCCACAGTAGGGCCTAACATCCTTGCGTCGATACCTATTCTCATGCCCTAATTATAGCAAAAAATCCCGGTTTTGTGCCCAGGATATCCACACGAAGAATAAGAGTGTATTAAAGAGGGTTCTGAGATGCTTGCTTGAAGACATTTAGTGTTTCTTCTGCCGCTTTCTCCCAGGTGAACGCGCGTGCACGTTCAATACCACGGTCACGCAGTTGCTTGTGAAGACTAGATGAGTTCATGAGTCCTCGTAGAGCTGCGTTCAAGTCTGCACTGTTGTAGGGATCTATATAGATAACTGCATCGCCACCCACTTCTGGCATCGAGGAGGTGTGGGAGGTAATGACAGGTGTTCCACTGCTCATTGCTTCAAGAATTGGGAGACCAAACCCCTCGTAAATGGAAGGGAAGACACAAGCCTGGGCAGAGCGGTAGATGGCAGGAAGGTCCTGCTCAGGAACATAACCGATTTGATGAATCCAAGAGGAGACATCTCGTTTCCAGAGACGACGTCTCACAGGATGAGATTTCCATCCCCAAGCGCCTGCCAAAACAAGATGAAGATCATCTCTACTTTGCTCACGGTATTGTTTCAATCCTTCTATGAGCGCAAGAAGATTTTTCCTTGGCTCGATTGTTCCCACAAATAAAATAAATCGTTTTGGGAGCTTGTTACGCGATCGAACTCCATGGTCTGAAGCACACATTTTTGCATCAAACTGCGTGTTGCGACCATGAGAGATCACATGTGTCTTCTCATGAGGAGTGCCAAACAATCGTTCAAGATCCTGTTTGGTTGAGAGTGAAGGGGTGATGATCGAACGACTTTGAGTGATGAGTTCTTGTGGTCGAGTTGCTTTGTGCCAAAGACGCATTTTTTGTGAATAGAATTCTGGGTAGAGCGCCCAACTTAGATCGTGGATGGTAAGAACGGTCGGAATATCTGTTGGAATGGTGGCAATATTAAGGTTTGGAAGAAAAAGAAGGTCAACCGGCTCTCGTACACGCCAATTCATCGTTGGATGACGCAAGAGGAGAGATCGAAGATTGAGGAGTTTGTTGGGGACCGGAATGTGGAGGTGTGTAAAAGGTCCAGGGGGGAGTTCGGGGCGACGAGTTCCAGTGGAGAGTAAGACATACTCATGTTCTTTGTCGATTTCAAATAGGGCACCCAAAAGTGCCCGTGTGTACCCTCCGACTCCTGTTGAGTTCTCTGTCGTCAGATGGCGAATATCAACCAAGATTCTCATACGTCTTTTTGTAGGTGTTGTTGCCAAGCCCCGTTGATTAAGGTTGTTAACTCTGATTCAAAACGTGCACGAGAGAATGTTTCCGCATGCGCTTTAATTTTTTGAGGATCCCATTGTTGGTCCTCAAAACGAATCATAAAATCAGCAAGTTCTTCCCAACTTTGTTCGTCAAAAAATTGACCAGAGAGTCCTTCGACAATTGTTTCGGTTGCTCCCCCTTTACGCCACGCGATGACGGGGCGTCCTGACGCCATGGATTCTACAGGGGTAATTCCAAAATCTTCTTCTTGAGGGTGAATGAAGGCTCGTGCCCCTGCATAGAGTTTGGCTTGTTCCTCATCATTCACACGTCCAAGAAATTGAACATTAGGTTTACTCATTTTCCGAAGTTTTTTCTCGACAGGGCCGGAACCAAAAATTTTGAGCGGTAAGCCTGTGCGATTTGCGGCCTCAATCACAAGATCGTAGCGTTTGTAGGCAACGAGTCGTCCTCCTGTGAGGAAATAGGTTTTGGGTTCTGACGAGATGGTAAAACGCTCTGTTTCAACTGGAGGGTGGATGACTACGGCATCGCGTCGATAATATTTTTGGATGCGTCGACGAACTGTTTCTGAGTTTGCAACAAAGAGGTCCACTCGATCTGCTGCCTGGCGATCCCACATGCGTAAATGTGAGAGGACAGGAGGGAGTAATTTTTTAACGAGTTTAGGAATACGAAGTTCTTCGAGGTAGCTGTGTGTGTCACTCCAGAGGTATCGCGTTGGCGTGTGGCAATAACAAACGTGAAGGGCATCCTCGCGTGTAATCACGCCCTTGGCAAATGCGCTTGTGGAAGAAAGGACCACATCGTACTCAGACAAGTTGTAGTGCTCTGTTGCGGTGGGCATGAGTGGGAGATACCACTGATATTTACGACGCCCAAAAGGAAGCTTTGATAAAAAAGAAGTCCGAATATCCCGACCTTTAAAGGTTGGGAGTGTATTTGGATCAAACAGGAGTGTATAAAGGGGAGCCGTGGGCCAAAGGCCATGCATGACATCTACCACCTTTTCTGCTCCTCCATCCTGGATCAAATAATCGTGGACGAGCGCGAGTTTCATAGGTCTCGCAATCCTAGCAATTATTGACATTTTGGGCAAAATATCGATTAGATTAAAACGAAAAACCGACAAAGTGCCGGTTTTAAAGTAATACGCTATTCGATTTCGATAATCGAGCTAAACGGCCAGCTCATACAGCTGATATGTTCGCCCTCAAAGAGTGGGTTGAGGGTAGCGATAACACGAACCGGATTTTCCTTTGTGCTATTGGTAATACGATCACTATAATCCGACTCTGCAGGTCCGAGCACAACTGGACGGAGACCTTCATAAAATTCATCTTCAAGAGCCTTTAAAAGCAGGTCTGGTCCATTGGTGACAATAAACGCAGAACAAGCGACTCGTGGTGTTGAATAGTCTAAAGAGGTTTCTTGTTCTACGGTCGTGAAGTACCCTTCAATTTCTGCCGCGCCAAAAGGGAGTAAGTAATTTTCCTTTTGAAAAAGGAGATCAGCAAAGTCCTTTTCGCTTTTTTCTGTAGTCTCTTCTGCTATTTCCTGTACATCTTGAGAGTCAGTATTTACTTTGGTTTGTTGTGATGCCAGGTACACTTTTAGAGTTTGAATTTCTGTGAAGTTGGCCGTGGCGAATCCGATAAGTATAAGACCCATCACAATGAGCGAAACGTGAAAAAAAGTTGATTTCATAGTATTTAGTAAGGTTTGTTAAGATGCTCCTCTTCCAAAGAGGACAACCCAGGGGGTTTTGAGGAGGATAAAGAGGTCTAGGATTGGGCTCCAGTGCTCGATATAGTAGGTGTCGAGTCGGACCTCGTCGTCGAAGTTGAGGTCTGCGCGTCCTGAGATCTGAGCCATGCCTGTGATGCCAGGCTTTATAGTGAGAACTTTGCGATGCTCTGGTTTATAGGAATCTACTTCTTCTGGGAGATGTGGACGAGGTCCCACAAGCGACATGTGGCCACGGAGCACAAGGAAGAATTCTGGGAGTTCATCGATGGAGAATGCACGGATGAATTTTCCTACACGAGTGACACGTGGATCATCTTTGATCTTTACAAGTGGACTTCCTCTACGGGTATCGGATTCAGACAATTCCTTGTAGCGAAGGGCATGTGTTCCTGGTCGCATGGAGCGAAATTTGAAATAGGTAAATGGTTTGCCACCTTGGCCAATACGTCTTGATACTGAGCCGTCATCAAGTTTTGCAAAAAAGATTGGGCCACGCGAATCGAGTTTGATCGCGATGGCGGTGACGATCATGACGGGTGAAGCAAGGAGTAGGAGCAGGAGTGCTCCGAGAATATCAAAGAGGCGCTTATAAATTGCACCCCACCCATCGAGCGGGGTCTTCTGTACCTCGATAACAGGAATTCCTGCATACGTATGAATAATCGATCGACCAACAGCAGCGGTGAACAGGTCAGCTGAGTAGCGGAAGCCTAAGTGTTCTTGTTCTGTGAAGGCGATCATTTCAAGTGTTTCTTGTCTGGATGCTTCCGGATCTGCGAGAATAATTTCATCAATTTTATCCTGGCGTTTGAGTTCACGGAGATCTTTTGCCAGCGCTTTAGTAAATGTTTTGTGATGTCCGACCACACGAAATCCTAACCGTTTTTTTTGGGTAAATTCCTGGATTAGTGCTTCAGAGGCGGAGGTTTTTCCAATGATGATGACACGATGTGTTCCAATGCCAAAATGAAGAAAACTTCGTTGAAGTCCTCGAACGGAGATGCGTTCAATAGCAACAAAGAATATGGACAAGCCCCATGCGGCAATGGCGATGAATCGTGATTCAAAGAGTGTGAGAGAGAAGAATGAAATGGCAAACACTAAGGCCATGGATGAGGAACATGCCAGAATAATACGAGAAAGTTCATTGCCGATGGAGCGTCTTGTCACGCCATACAATCCAGACAGAGCAAAGACCAGTAGAAAAACAAGAACCATCGGGGTGACAACTTTGATGTAAGACTGAATGTTCAAATCAAAAATCACTGGACGGATAGAGGTGAAAATTGGATGGAAACGCGCAAAGAAGGCGGTGATTGCCGCGGCCATGAGTGCAAGAAAATCAAAGGGAACTAAGAGAAGGGTAAAAGACAATTCAGATCGTTTCATAGTCTAAAGTTCATAACTAACACAGTTGTGTGCAGTTTTGGTGCATGGGGTGCCAGCGAAAGAATCGTACTAAACGTACGATGATGAGGTGGTGGGGCCCCATAAGCCAAAAATGTGCCAGCTGTGTTAGTTATGGTAACAAAAAATCCCGCGATGAGCGAGATTTTTTGTTGTCCCAGGGCTGGTCTGTAAGCCGAATTTTGTCTGCCTTTGCCAGGAAGGTAAAGGGAGATGGCAATCTATCTAGTCCCAACATTGCTGAAGGGCTCCATCGAGCTACCAAATTTGCTCTTTCACCAGAAGAGGGTTTACCACGCTTCCATGTCGCCATGGAGCGAGATGTGTGGCTAACCTGACCGACTGATCAAGCAACCTCAGCATCACTTTTCACCTTTCACTTGGTTTGCACCAAGCTAGTATTGTCTCTGTGGCACTTTCCCTAAGGTTTATATCAGGAGTCATGGAATGAATTGCTCCAATTCCGCGAACCCTCACATGTATCCTTGGTCGCCGTTAGCGACTCTCTTTGTCGTCTTATCTTGCGATAAAACGGGTGTTCGGACTTTCCTCGCATCTTGCGACACGTAGCCATCCGACCATCCTGAGACAGGGGGAGAATACCTGTTTTTAGTGATTTTGTCAACCTAAAAACAGGCGATTTGCCTGTTTTTAAGGTTTACAGTTGCACACCAATTTTTTTCCGCACAAGCTCCATTTTTTTGGACGCAATAACTTGCGCGCGCTGTGCTCCTTCATCAAGGATCTTGATGAGTGCGTCTTCGCTCTCCAGATAGCCTTTAATCTTTTCCTGAAGCGGGGAAAGGTAGGCGCTGACTGCTCCTGCGAGACCGACTTTAAAATCGCCATATCCCTTGCCTTCGTACTCGCTCACGACCTGGTTTACATGTTTGCCTGTGACGAGCGAGTAAATGGTGAGGAGGTTTGCGAGGCCTTTGCGTTTCTCATCATACTCAATTGTGGACTTTGAATCTGTCATGGCGGACTTAATCTTTTTCATGACTGTCGCTTCATCGTCCATGATGGAGATATAACTCTTTTCGCTCTCCGCAGACTTCGACATTTTCTTTTCAGGGTCGTCGAGGCTCATGATGCGTGCGCCTTCTTTTCGGATTTGTGGAACAGGGACCACAAAGGTTTCTCCAAAACGGTTGTTAAATCGCTCTGCAAGATCGCGTGCAAGTTCAACGTGTTGTTTTTGGTCTGCTCCGACAGGGACAATATTCGTGTCGTACAGCAAGATGTCAGCCGCCATGAGAATTGGGTAGGCAAAGAGCCCGACCGAGACAGACAGATCCTTTCCTTGGCTCTTGTCCTTAAATTGGGTCATGCGTTCAAGTTCTCCCATGTGCGAGATGCAATTGAGTACCCATGCAAGTTCCGTATGTTCACTTACGCGAGACTGCTGAAAGAGGATTGTTTTTGCTGGATCGATTCCAACGGACAAATACGTTGCGGCAGCAAAGAGAATGTTTCGGCGCAGTTCTGCGGGTTTCTGAGGGACAGTGATCGCGTGGTAATCTACTGCAAAGAGGAGGTTTTCGTTCTCGTCTGACTGAAGACCGACCATCGGTTCGATGGCTCCAAAGAGATTTCCAATATGGAGAATCCCAGAAGGCTGAAGGGCAGTAAGGATACGGTTCATATGTTTGGTATACTAACAAAAGTAGTTAAAGATTCCTAGTGTTCATGTGTTTAATCAATCAGATACTATTTTTATGAAAATACTCTACAGTCTGTGTCTTTTTTTTCTCATTTTGTCGCCACTATCCGCTTTGGCGCAACAACCAGAGATTTTGTCCGATTATTCTTGGATTAATGGGTTAGCCACTCCTTCTCGCTACACGCATGTTCGTGATGGGTATGTTGAAGATATTTCTTATGAAGCCTATTTTAACCGATATCGAGAACGACTTGATGTTCCTCGTTTAAGAATCTCAACAGATCTTCAAGAAAGTGCTGCTGCGCATGCGGCGTACTTAGCAACAAACGGAGTCGGTTCAGATCCTCATGGAGAGATTGAGGGGAAGGTCGGCTTTACAGGAGAGTCAATCTTAAGTCGTTGTTGGGAGGCTGGATATAGTGAATTTTGTACGGAGGTGCAAGCAGGTGGGGCATCAGACGGTGATGGGTATAGCGCAATTGATGCGCTTATGATGACACCTTATCATCGACAAACGATGATGTATCCGTATTTTACGGAAGTTGGATGTGCCCTCGATTCCGGATACTTTGTCTGTGATATTGGATACGCGCTTGAAGATTATGGGAAAGAATGGACACAGGAGACGTCTCCGATGATCTATCCCTATGATGGGCAGGTGATCTCGACAACGTTTTATGTAAGTGAGAATCCAATGCCGTATCCTGAGTATGCCTATCAATTCATTGGACCAACGTTTATGTATTGGCCCTTGGGAGAGTTTTCTTGGGATGTCTCTGTTGCGTTGTATGATCTTACCGCACAATCTTCAATTACGACTATTGTGAGTTTGGATCTGGATGACGAACATGCAGATGGAGCCATTTTCTTTAATCCAATTGAACCGCTCTCGCTCGATCATGAGTATGCGGTGCATGTTGAGGGAGAAACGCTTAGTGGTCCTTTTGATGTGTCTTGGACGGTGAAGACCCAGAAAAGTTCGAAGATTGATTTTCCAAATGGGGATGAGGTCATCAGCTATGATTCTCGTGTTCATTGGGCAGGAGAGACGGGGGAGTATCTTGTTACGACTCCTGATGGGGGAGTTCGTGCATTAATTGATCGATTAGAAGGGTGGATTATGCTTGCGGTAGATCGGGCTGGGGAAGCATATTATATTGATCCACTTACGAAGGCTCGTTATTATTTGAGAGATGGTTCCACTGCGTATGAGTTTCTTCGTACGTTTGGATTGGGAATTACGACAATGAACCTTGAACAGATTCCAGAAGCGGGATCAGGAGAGACGCCAGGAGCGCTCGCGAAGTCCTTAGCAGGTCGTATTATGCTTCAGGTTGATGCGCATGGGGAAGCTTGGTACATTCACCCAGAAACGTATGAGCGTCACTATATGGCCGATGGGAATGAAGCGTATCGTATTATGAGAGAGCTTTCAGAGGGGACGCTCTATGAATGGATCTCAGAGATTCCTGAAGGAGTTGCTGAATAAGGAGGTTACCAAAAACCACCCCGCTACGGGGTGGTTTTTTGATTAGACTTCGATAATCACAGGGAGGATCATTGGACGACGTTCTGTTTTTTGGAACAAGAACTTTCCGACATGATCACGAATGCGGTCGCGGATATACTTTGGATCCGCGGTAGATTTTGGATCGTTATTACTTACCGCCTTTTTCACTTCATCACGCGTGAGCTTGATGAGTTCTTGATGGTCCTTCATGTAGATGAATCCACGGCTGACAATATCAGGGTAGCCGACAAGTTTGCCTGTCTTCTTTTCTACTTGAGCAATGACGATCACCATTCCATCTTCTGCAAGAACCTGACGGTCACGCAAGACGACTTGAGATACATCTCCCACTCCGAGTCCGTCCACAAAGACGTAGTCAGTAACGATTTTTTCTTTGGTGAGCTGTCCTCCATCTTTCCAGTATTCCATCACCTGACCATTGTCGACGACGAATACATGGTTTTTGTCCCATCCCATAGAGTAGGCAACTTTTGCATTCTCACGAAGAAGGAAATGGTTTCCCTCGATTGGAACGTAATACTTTGGCTTGAAGAGTGCCAACATGAGTTTAATATCCTCTTTTTTGGCGTGACCTCCGGCGTGCACGTCCATCATTTTGTAGTTGATGACGTTTGCGCCTTTGCGGTAAAGCGAGTCCATCAAGCGTTGAACAGAACCTTCGTTTCCAGGAATGACTGATGAGGAAAAGATCACTGTATCGTCTTCTCCGACGTTTACGCTTCGATGTTCCCCGTTCGCAATACGGTTAAGAGCGGCGTTCTTTTCTCCTTGGGCTCCCGTACAGATGAGAACGACCTTGTTGTCTGGATAAGAACTCATCTGTTCAGGTTTGATGAGTGTTGATTGATTACATTTGATGAAGCCCATCGTTTTTGCAATCTCCACGTTTGTTTTCATGGAGTATCCGTCGATGGCGACTTTCTTTCCAAGTTTTTCTGATGCTTCAATAATTTGTTTGACACGCGCGAGTAGGGAAGCAAATGTTCCTACAATGACGCGCCCAGGAGCTTTTTCAATGATGTTCATGAGTTCCTCACCAATCACTTTCTCAGAAACTTGATGTCCTTCGTGATTAGCGTTCGTTGAGTCGCCCATCAAGACGAGAACTCCTTCTTTTCCAAGAGCAGCGATTTGCTGAAAGTCAGCGTGCTCGGTTCCCGATGGGTGGAAATCAAATTTCCAATCACCTGTATGACAAACGCGTCCAACGGGGGTATCGATCACGATTCCGACAGCATCAGGAATACTGTGGTTGATATGAAAGAAGGAAACAGTAAGTGAACCAAGTTTAAGCTTGTCACTTGCTTTGGTAACTTTTAAGTTGAGTGGGCGTGTATGGAAGTCCTCTTGTCGGCGTTTAATGATTGCTGCAGACATGGGAAGCGCATAAATTGGTGGGTTCCCGATATTCGGGATGGTGTGAGGAATGGCTCCGATGTGGTCATAGTGACCATGAGTAATAATGACTCCTCGGATGTTTTTCTCCTTTCCTTTCAGATAGGACATGTTTGGGATAATGTAATCAACTCCAGGCATGTCTTCTTCAGGAAATTGAAGACCCATATCAACAATCACGATATCGTTTTTGTATTCAATGAGTGTGCAGTTTCGACCAACTTCTTCACAGCCTCCAAGGACCATGATGCGAAGTTTATCGCCATTTGGTGCTCGAAGGATTTTTGTGCGTGCTGCTTGTGAGGCGGGTTCTCGATGAGAAGTTTGTGGTTTGCTCGATCGAAAAACGCGTCCTCGGTGTTTTGGCTTGCCTGTGCCGGGGGCTCCAGGTTTGCTCGGTGTATTTTGTGTAACCATAAATAAAATAATGTGAGTAATACGAATAAAGTTTAATAAAATGTGCGTTCAATTGTAAAAGGACAGACTCGACTCCTTGCGTGGTAGGTGATCTTTTGAAAGGGAATGAACCAATACTTGTTCACTCACTTGGAAAAAAATCACTTACTGTCGAGCTAAGCTCGACAACCTTCGCTTCCATACTTCGGTTGAATCTTGGCAAAGCTCAGCTTTGCCTTCTGCACATTCAACCGAGCTCAGGTCGGTGGTGCGGATGGAGGGACTCGAACCCTCACAAGATTGCTCCCACAGGCTTCTGAGGCCTGCGTGTCTACCAATTCCACCACATCCGCATTTGGATTAACGAGGCCCTGTATTAACGCAGGGCCTTTTTGGTTTTGAGATACCAACTTGTAATGTCTGCAAAGCGGTCTGAAGGAACGAGAATGTTTGTAAGAACTTCACGTTGAATTTTCTTGCTTAACGCATATCCATACGTTGATTGGTAGAGATAGACCACCGGGACATCTTCTGCAAGAAGGGATTGGAATTCGATGTAGGTTTGTGCCCGAGCATTCTCATCAAGTTGTGTACGACCTGTTTCAAGGAGGGTATCAACTTTGCTATTGCTATATCCCGTGAGATTGAGACCTGATGTCTTTGCTTGGGTGGAATGCCAGAATGGATAGGGATCAGGATCGGCTTCAAGCATGATCGGGGCAAGGAGTAGTTCAAAGTTTCGGGCATCAATGACTTCTGTCGCAATCTGCTCAGGGGAAACAAGATTTAGCGTCACATCAATTCCGATCGCTTTGAGATCTGCTTGAATATGCTCTGCAACAAGGGCTAAATCTGTTTGATCGACTGTGGTAAGGGTGAACTGAAGGGTTTGAGCTACAACAGGTTCCGGAGTTGATTCTGCATCCGTTGCTTCCTCATCATCAGAGGTGGTTTGTGTTCTAAGGCTCTTTTTTAAGAGTCGAACCCCTGTTTCTTCATCGAGCGCATAGCCTGCTTCGTCGAGAAGAGTTTTTGATTGAGTGGTATCAAACAGGTCGATACGCGTCTCATCGTATCCAATCATGCCTTCGAGGATCTGAGCATGAATCACGCGAGCACTGTCTTGATAGATCTCGCTGACGAGAGCTTCTTTGTTGATTCCCGCAGCAATTGCTTGACGCACTGCAAGGTCTTTTAATGCAGGGCTCAGCGCTTGATTGAAATAGAGAACAGTTTCTCGTGGGAAAAATGGCTCGAGGAGATCGACATTTTTATTTGCGATCACGCTTTCTCTTTGGTCGAATCCGACAATGCCTGCTCCTTCAATATTCTTGTTTTGTAGGGCTTCATGAAGCGAGAAGACATCAGGATAGAACTTAAAGTTCAATTGTTGAATGTAGGGAGCTTCTAAGTAATAATCATCATTGCGTTTGAGTCTGTATTCGCGAATGGATCCTTTTTTATCCTTTGTGAATTCCGCGAATTGATAAGGACCAGATCCAATAGGTTGTAGATTCAGTGCAGCGAGTGGGGCGTTTTGTGGAAGAATATTTGCCCAAAGACTTGCGGGAAGAATTCCAACTGTAAGGGACTCAATAAACGGGGCAGAGGCATCTTTCAGAATGAATGAAACAGTCGTGTCATCTTCTTGTACGACAGTGACGTCATAGAATTGATCTGCAAGTGGACTTCTGTATGCGGGATTTTGAATCGCATTGATCGTAAATAACACATCTCTAGCTAGAACATCTTCTCCATTGTGAAATTTCGCGTTCTCACGGATCTTTAAGGTATAAACCGTTCCGTCTTCGTTGAGAGAAATAGATTCTGCAAGATCAGGAATAAATCCTTCTTGTTGATCCCAACGGACAAGACCAGAATAGACGAGACTCACAATATCTTGATCAACATCGCTACTGATCGCATACAATGGGTTGAGGAATTGCGGTTCCCCAATCAGTCCTTCTGTGTATTCTCCACCAATAGCGGGAATGATTATTCGATGTGAAGAAATGTAGCTTACCCCAATGATCCCAAGGGAAAGGACGATCAATCCAAGTGATCCGAATACAACGCGCTTTTCTGTACGTGAGAGTACAGAAGGAAGTTGCTTTAGCTGTTTCCAGGAAGGAAATCCAGCTGTCTTTTTAACGGAAAGCACCTGGCGCATAGTCAGGTCTCGAGCATGAGATCTAGGGTCTTTTCGAAAACGATTGAAGAATGTACGTATATCAAACACAAATAAAAGTGATTGAATGATTCAGGAGTAAAGCGAGAGCAACTGTCTTCTAACGGAATTACACGAGGGCATTTACGAGAGCTACGCCAAAAAAGAGGATGGCGAGAACGATGGTGAGTTGGAAGATTTTTTTCTCTGCCCCACGTTTTGTTCGATAAACGTTTCCACCGCCTCCAAATGCAGCTCCGAGTCCTGTTCCTTGTGCTTGTAACAAAATAGAGGCAACAAGAAGGATAGCGAGAATGATTTGAGCTGTATTGAGTATGGATTCCGTATTCATATAACAACATTATTCAACATGAGAGATGATATTGATTTCGAGCAAAGGCTACCAGATCTAGGCGAAATCGTCAACGGTCTTCGTGGGTTCATCTGAATTCATGATATACTTTTTTGAGAGAATATACTATGGAGGCAGATGCACACATTCATCGAAAACGAAGTTGGGTTGCTACAATTGTAACACTTTTTGTCTTGGCATTGCTCGGTCTCTTCGCATCAAGAATCTTGTATTACGCGGATTTAATTCGTTCAGGCGAGATTGATTCACGTACACTCGATTTTACACAAAGTTTTTCGACAAGTAGTACGCTCGCAAGTCAAGCAATCGTAGATGGGGCATTTGATTTAACAACGACTGATGATCCCAGCTTGGGGAAGACATCGGCTCCTATCGTCATTGTTGAGTTTGCAGATTTCGGGTGTCCTTACTCACAAGAATCAAGTTATGTTGTTCGTGAACTTGCACTGAAATATCCAGATTCCATTCAGTTTATCTATCGAGATTTTCCTTTAACAGAATTGCATCCTATTGCGCAAAAAGCAGCAGAGGCAGGGGAGTGTGCAGACGATCAGGGAAAATTCTGGGAATATCACGACAAATTGTATCAAAATCAAAATAGTTTAACTGAGGATAGACTTGTAGAGTTTGCGGAGAGTCTCAATATGAATGTGTTTCAATTTGAATCTTGTATGAAGTCTGGGCGGTATACGGCGGAGGTCTTAGAGGATTATCAGGCAGGGATTGAAGCAGGGGTTCGAGGGACTCCAACATTCTTTATCAATGGAAATCGTATTCCAGGTTCCATCCCTGCAGATATTTTTGAAGCTTTGATTCAGTCAGTTTTGAATCGTCAAGAATAAGATATGAGAAAGATGAAACGACTTTTTGGAATCACACTCATGACCATGATGCTCATGAGTCTTTTTGGAGGAGTCTCGCAAGTATACGCGGCAGATCCTGGGTGCGAATGTTATTGCGCAATCGATGGCACAGGTGCAACAAAATTTCCGGACGAATCAACTCGCGTTACAACGGAAGGATGCTACGAACTTTGTACAAAGGCGGGATATTCTGTTGCGGCTTGTGCAGCAACACCTGATCAAAAACCTCAGTATAAGGTGATGTGTTTTGAAAAAGAGGAATGCACAAATCAAGAAGGAGTGTTTGAGGTGAATGGAGCGAAACAGGTCCAACCAGGGGAGTGTAAGCAAGGAATGTTTTACTGTTATCCAGATCCAGCGTCAGCCGCGACACTTCCACTACAAGTTAAAATTGGGGGATATGAGGTTGCGACAGATCTAGGGGAATACGTTTCCGTTCTTTATAAATGGTTATTGGGGGCGGGGACGACAATTGCAATTGTTTTTCTCATGATTGCGGGTCTGCGATGGAGTATTGGGGGATTAAGTGCAGAGCAAGTTGGGAAAGCAAAGACAACCATCTTGAATGCCGTTATGGGACTTGTGTTGCTGATGTCGACCTATCTCATTTTGTATACAGTGAATCCATATCTCTTACGTCTAAAAGTCCCTGCGTTTCCAATGGTGAAGACGGTTTCCTTGGTAGGTGGTGAGAGTTGTGGGTATTTGACTGGATGGTGGGGGGACGGGAGCGGTGGAGGACATTATCCATATACAATTAAAAGCGGGGCCCCTTTTGACTCACCTTATGCAACAGGGGGATCTGAGGCTGGATTAGGATTTGAGCTCGCTAATTATACCGAAGAAAAATGTGGGTCGATTGCTGATGTTGTAAAAGATGGTGAAGGAAATGCTGTCACAGATGATTCGACCTGTACTTTTGATTATTGCCCAACAGGTGAGCTTTGTTACACAACTCCAGGAGGAGGTGAATGCCTTGCCTGTGGAGAAGTGATCAATGGAAATCCTTACATTGAACCATCGACTGCAGTCTGTTCTGGTTTGTCGTTAAGAACGACGTTTAAGGGAGCTGGCTATAAACAAATAAGTCAGTGTTTTTGGACAGATCGAGGGAAACTTCAAGAAGGTTGGACTGGCCCAGGAGGTAGTGGAACATGTGCTATGCTCACGATTGATTGTAGTCAAATAAAAACATGCGAAGATTATGATACAAGTGCTAAAGTTTTGAACAATTATAAGACCATATCACTAGAGGATATTCCTTTTGATGGAGTGGCTCCAGTATGTGTGTCTGCAGGTCAGTGTGTGAATGCAGAAATGGGAGACTTATCATTAAAAAGTGTTTGTAATGATGATCCATGTGAACTTTACAAAAGAGAGGATATGAAAGGAAAAGGTTGTTGGTCTGTTGGTCTTTCAACAGAAGCAGGTTTTGAACATGTTATTGATGCGATTATTGTCGGAAATGATTGTAATACAGTATCTCTTTAAATACGAAACTGAGTTATTGATCGTAAAATGATAGTGGACTGTTTTTAAAAAACAATAAACACCAGGTTCAACTCTTGCCTGGTGTTTTGTTTTATGGTAGCCTTGCACACGCTTCTTATTTCTCTTCTTTTTAAACTATGTCCAACAAGATTTCCGTTCGGGGGGCTCGCGCGCACAACCTCAAGAATATCAATGTTGATATTCCAAAGAATCAACTTGTGGTTATTACCGGCCTTTCTGGATCAGGAAAATCTTCTCTTGCCTTTGATACGATTTATGCGGAAGGGCAACGTCGGTATATGGAATCCTTGTCTTCCTATGCACGACAATTTTTAGAACTTCAAGACAAACCAGACGTTGATGAGATTCTTGGGCTTTCTCCAACCATCGCCATTGACCAAAAATCTTCGTCTCATAATCCACGTTCAACCGTGGGAACCGTAACGGAGATTTATGATTTCCTTCGCGTCCTGTTTGCTCGCGCGGGGCGTCCACATTGTCCAAGCTGTGGGGCGGCCGTCAGTGAACAAACACTTCCTCGGATTGTCTCACATGTCGAATCGCTCATTGGTTCAGATACGATTCTTCTTCTTGCGCCTGTAGTCCTGCAGTTGAAAGGGGAGCATAAGCTTGTCTTTCAAACCGCGTTGAATGCAGGTTTTACGCAGGTGCGATTTGATGGGCTTCTCATGGATACTCAAGAGGCTCTCACCATGCGGAAAGATAAAAAGAAATCACATACGATTGAAGTTGTTATTTTTCGTTTTAACGCAGATCAGACCTACTCATCTGAGCATGTCACACAACAAGTGACCAAGGCACTTGATTATGGAAACGGATTCGTAACGGTATTGAATGATGACTCGGGAGATGAGCTCGCGCTTTCGCAAAGTTTCATGTGTGCGCCTTGTGGCATCAATCTCCCAAAACCAGAACCTCGATTGTTTTCATTTAACTCCCCGTTTGGAGCCTGTCAAGATTGTATGGGGCTTGGGGAGAAATTGGTTTTGGAAGCAGAACTTGTCATTCCAAATCGCCGTTTAACGTTTGCGGAAGGGGCTGTGCGTCCATGGACACGCATTGCGGGGAATCAAACGAGCTACATGGATATTCTTAAGATTGTGGCAAAGAGACACCGTATCTCCATGAGTACGCCTATTTCAAAACTTCCAAAGCCAAAACTTGATCTTATCCTGAACGGAACGGGAGAAGATGAATATACCTATAAGGGTGAAAAAATTGAGTTCCCTGGAATCCTCATGCAACTCGAACAAAAGTATCGGGAGACAGATTCTGAATATGTACGAAGTGAGCTGGAGGGATATATGCGACGTATGCGATGTCCTGGGTGTGACGGAAAGCGTCTCCGACCAGCCGTGCTCGCTATTACGATCGCAAAGAAATCCATTTCAGATTTGGTGAACATGCCGATCGAAGATGTGAAAGCACATTTTGATGCGCTTACAAACAAAAAAGATTCTCTTGTCAGTGGACTCACAAGTGATGAACGATTGGTTGTGGAACGTGTTGCAAAAGAAGTTCATCTTCGGATTGATCAGCTTATGCAGGTGGGGCTTGGGTATCTTACGCTCGATAGATCTGCGATGACCCTCTCGGGAGGGGAGTCTCAACGTGTTCGACTCGCGACACAACTTGGCAGTCAGCTTTCAGGCGTTATCTATATTTTAGATGAGCCTTCTATTGGACTCCATCCACGCGACAATGATCACCTGATTGAGACGATCCGTGCTCTCAAGGATTTTGGGAACTCTGTGATTGTGGTTGAACATGATGAGGCAATGATTGAGGCAGCAGATTATGTGTTTGATGTGGGGCCTGGTGCGGGAGAGTATGGTGGACAGATTGTCGCCGAAGGAACTCCCGCACAAATTAAAAAGAATAAAGATTCATTGACAGGGCAGTATCTCACAGGGAAAAAATCGATCCCTCTTCCAAAAAAATATCGAAAAGGAAACGGAAAGAAATTGACCATCGAAGGGGCAACTGCGTTCAATTTGAAAAACGTGACCGTGGACATTCCACTTGGAAAGCTTATTTGTGTGACAGGAGTTTCTGGTTCTGGAAAATCGACTCTCATTTTAGATATTCTCGGAAAAGCATTGAGTCGAAAGTTTTATCGTGCCAAGGTGTACCCAGGAGCACATAAGGATATTAAGGGAATCGAACATATTGATAAGATTGTCGCCGTTGACCAGTCTCCGATTGGGCGAACTCCTCGATCAAATCCTGCAACCTATACAGGGGTCTTCACTTCTATTCGGGATCTGTACACCGAAGTTCCAGAAGCTAAGATGCGTAAGTTCGATGCAGGGAAGTTTAGTTTCAACGTCAAAGGAGGGGGGCGCTGTGAGTCGTGTGGAGGAGATGGAATGCGTCGCATTGAGATGCAATTTTTGCCAGACGTGTATGTGGAATGTACTGAGTGCCGTGGAACGCGCTACAACCACGAAGCCCTTGAGATTCATTACAAGCAAAAACATATTGCAGATGTCTTGAATATGACGGTTGAGGAGGCACGACGCTTTTTCGCCGATCAGTCAGCGATCTTTGATAAGTTAAATATCTTGCATGAGGTGGGGCTTGGGTATATTCGACTCGGACAAAGCGCGACTACCCTTTCAGGAGGAGAGGCACAACGCGTAAAACTCGCCACAGAACTTTCTCGTCGTGCAACAGGACGAACACTCTATATTCTTGATGAGCCAACGACTGGTCTTCACTTTGAAGATATTAAGCGTCTCCTTGGTGTCCTACATCAGTTGGTTGATAAGGGGAATACCGTTGTGATTATTGAGCACAATCTTGATGTGATTAAGGGGGCAGATTGGGTGATTGATATGGGACCTGATGGAGGAATAAAAGGAGGACAATTGGTCGCAGCAGGAACCCCAAAGGACATTGTGAAGGTGAAGGCAAGTGTTACAGGGAAGTATCTTAAGCCATTACTAAAGGCATAAAAAAACCGTCTCCCTATGGAGACGGTTTTTGTTTCTTGGCTAAATTAAGGTTAATATTAGGGTTCATCGATTGACAAATTTCGCAATTTATGGTATCTTTGTTCGTTAAATTAGTTCAAAACTATTAGCAATCTATGTTAAAGAAAACTCTTATTTTAGCTGTCGCGATCGCCATTGGTGTGAGTCCTTTGCTCCCACGTGTGTTTGCGGACTCTGCTGAGTGGAATGCACTTGTTGCAGACGCTGCTTGGGATTATGACTACTACCAAGTTGAGCGGTTAACGCTCGATGCGCAGTCAGGCCCATACGATTATAACGATGCAGTGTTTGTTACAAGCACAGCGGGATCTTGTGAATATCCAGATATTTGTGATCTTATCGATATGACCATTTTTAAAAATGGTGAGTCGTTTGAGATTCAAGATGTGGAGAAAGGGGTGACCAATGATTTTTGGTACACCGCTCAAGACAGTCGATTCATTTATCGTGTTCCTTCTCAGGATGATGATTCATGGGGAACGGTGTATGAATACGATACCGTGACAGGATCTGTGAGTGAAATTACAGATATTGAACGCAACGATGATGGTATTGCGTTTATGACATTTGCCACAGACGGAGATCGACTCTATTTCTCAACTATTCATGAAGATGAGGAAACAGGAGATATTGAGTCTCAGCTTTCTGTTTCTGATTATGGAAGTGGGTATGAACGTGATGACTTCACGTATCAATTAACTGCGCCATGGCAAGAAATTGTCGATGTTCAAGACGGAGTCGCACTTGTTCTATTTCAATTCTCTGGTTCCATTCAACAGTTATGGCTTGTTGATCAAACCGCTCGATCTATGGAAGCTGTTCCAGAAACATGGACAGAGCATCCAGGAGAAATTCTCGGAGCGCACTTTGTTTCAGATGGATCTATTCAATTCTTCAAAAACTATCGTCTCTGGAGCTATAATCCAGAAACAGATGCTGTCCCAACAGATGCTGGCGGAGCGTACCTTTCATGGTTGATAGAGCCAGCGAGTGCAATTCAACTTGTAGGTGACTACATGGCTTACATCGATGACGAAAATGGGCTCTATGTGAGTTCTGTGGATGGTGTCAGTAAGTTTGGGGTTGCCATGAACGGCACATTCAACCTGGACGCTGACGCAATTTACTTCCAGAATTCAGAAGGGGAGTATGTTGGATATACATTCTCAACGAAAACATGGGAGTCACGTGCATATCACGTAACAGATACGTATGAGGATATTCTGGTCGGGCTCGACTCGGATGGAAACATTTGGTACGAGAACACCACAACCGGATACCTCTTAAACGTTGGATATGGAACAGCTCCTGTCTTATCTGACCGAGAGCATGCGTATTGGAACGGAACAGATGGAAATATCTATGAAGTGACGTTCTCACCGCTTCTTGATCTGACACGTGGAGACGTTCAGGCGTTTCGTGCCTATGATGCATCAGGAATTTATCTTGTTGCAGACGAATCCATTTGGCTTGTTCCAGATGAGACCGTTTACTTTACTTGGTTTGATTCTTGGGAGGAAACTCTTGGGGTGAGCCAAGTCACGATTGATGCGTATCTTGCTTCATACGAATTCATGGGGGATCTAAAAATTGCTCCAGGAACGCGCGTGAAGGCAACAACCTCTGACAAAGTGTATGTGGTTGGAAGTGATTATAAGCTTCATTGGATTACCACTGAAACAGTCGCAAACGACATTTATGGTTCAGATTGGAACCAAGGAATTGTCGAGGTCCAAGACACGTACTTGTGGAAGTATGCAACAGGATCAAGCCTGTCCTCTGCAGGAGATGTCCGATCAATTTAATGAACAAAAAACACGAGCCGTCATGGCTCGTGTTTTTGATTCTATCGTTTTTTCTTTTTCTTCTGCACGCCGAGTTCGGTGTAGTTCTCTTTGAGCTTTCGCTTGAAGCGATTCTTCAAATCTTTGAGGTACCCGAGTTTGGCTTGTCGAACCTTTGCAGTCTTGATGAGTTCAATCTTTGCAACAAGGGGAGAGTTGATTGGGTAGATTTTTTCTACTCCTACTCCATCGCTTGTTTTGTGCAAGGTGATTGTGCGTGAAACGCCTGATCCACCGAGCGCAAGAATGATTCCTTCAAACACCTGAACACGTTCTCGAACTTCTCCTTTTGGAGAAACGTCCTGAATGCGTTCGTGCAAACGTACGGTTTGTCCTGCTTGAAGATCTTCCATGCCAGAAAGCTTTGCTTTGTAGGCAAGGGAAGGAGAGAGGATAGGAGCTACTTCCTCAACAATCACTTCTTCTTGTGTTGTTTCTTCTGTTGTTTCTGGAACAGCATCTTGTGCTGCTTCCACTTCAGGAGCGGTGGTCTCTTCGACCTTCTCGTCCTGTGGCTTGGTTGTCTCTTCTGACATAGTAATTTTTTACTCACCTGCACCAAGTGGACCACATCCTTTTAAGAAGAATCAGTGTTCATTGGTTGGTTGTTAAATGTGGGCAGATATTAGCTTTTTCCCTGTGTTTCGTCAAGACTCCCCATAATCTCTTGGATTTTTTTGACCGTTTCGTCTAGTTTACCTTCCGCATTCACAAGTGAATGATCGGCTATGGTTGCGAAAGCCATTTCTTCCTGAATAGACGTAAGGCGTTCGTGTAACCCAGTTGTTTCTCCGTTATCGCGTTTTTCAAGTCGTTTGAGAAGTTGATCCTCAGTTTCTGGTTCGAGAAAGAACAGAATGGAATGAGGGAAGACTTCTTTGACTGTTTTGGCCCCTGCGATATCAACGACAAAGAGGACATCATTTCCTGCTTCTAAAAGTTCTTGGACATCAGATGTTCGGCTTCCGTAGAGGTGATCATAATGTCGATCCCACTCAAACATGGCTCCCTCATCAATCAATTTTTGAAAGGTGTGATGATCAAGAAAGTGGTAGGAGACACCGTCAGACTCACCTTCACGGATAGCGCGAGTGGTGCAGGTGACAACTTTTTTAAGCGTAGGCATTAAGCGAAGGAGTTCCAAAGCCACAGTCGTTTTTCCAACACCACTTGGACCGGTAATGATGTAGACGTTTTTACTCATACGTTTACAGGCAGTGTTTCAAGCAGCTTGCTTAATTCTTCTGGAAGGGGAGCGTTGAATGTTTTTTCTTCCCCGTTCATGAGTTGAATGCGCAATGTATGTGCATGAAGGAAGAGTCGATTCAATGGAATTTCTTTGAACTTCATTCCACGAACTTTATAAAGTTTGTCTCCCACAATCGGGTAACCAATGGATTGGAGGTGCACGCGGATTTGATGTGTACGTCCGGTAAAGATTTGAACATTGGCATAGGTACACGTCGCGAAGCGTCGCAGAACATCATACTGCGTCCGTGCATCTTTTCCAGATTGTGCTCCTGTGCGTGCAACCATGCGTCCTTTGTTTTTTGATCGCTCAATTTTTGAGATGAGCAAATCTGTCTCTTTTGGAAGTGGCCCGTAGACGAGCGCAAAATATTCTTTTTGTACGGTTCGATCTTGAAATTGTTTTTTGAGTGCTAAAAACGCCTCTTCTGTTTTGGCGATGACCATAAGTCCGGACACATCTTTGTCTAGTCGATGCACGATTCCAGGGCGTTTTGAATCATCTCCAATGGTCGCAATTTCTGGGTGCAGTGCAAGTACACCATCTACAACTGTTGGACGGTGTTCATCTTTAAGCGCCTCATGAACAAGGAGTCCTGATGGCTTATTGATCACAAGAAGATCATCGTCCTCGTAGACAATAGTGAGCGTTGGGACCTCAGCGGTCTTCACAAAGGGAGCTAAACTCGATTCCGAATAGGTAATACGGTCACCGGGCTCCAGGATGGTTTTGGTCTTTGCGGGCTTGTCATTGACCTTAATCTCTTCCCCTTTAATCATCTTCTGAATTCGAGATCTTGATAATTCGATGATTTGTGGGAGAAATTGATCTAAACGGACTCCAGCTTGATCAACATGTACTTCAATAGTAGGCATATAGAATATTTTGCTAAAGTATAACAAAAATCCCCTCAAAAGCAATTTTTCTCCCTTTGAGATTATTGAGTGGTATACTACAGTAGCGTTCCAAGGGATTCCTTATTCATGGGGGTGTAGCTCAGTTGGTTAGAGCACCGAGCTTATACCTCGGCGGTCGATGGTTCGAGTCCATCCACCCCCACCACAAATACCTATGCCTTTTTTAATTTTGGGAGTCATTATGCTTGGGATCGGAATCGTCTTTTTGCGCAATGCAATTAAGAATGAGGATAAAGAAGGAATTATTGGTGTTACAGCGATGATTATTGCGGCTGTGATACTAATTTTCTTCTTCGGACTTTTTTATACATTCACAATTTTGTAGATATGGATGGAGAACTAGTATCATTTTTAATTCTCCTTTCAATTCTTTGGTTCCTTGTGTATTGGGTTCTTGGAGGAGTGTTTTTTGCGATTGTGACGGTCATGAAACTTGGGCGACTTCGAAAGGTACGATTTAGTTGTTTGTTCAGTCTGCTTTCACTTGCACTTGGGATTGGAACAGCATACATCGGAATGCGACAATCTGAACTTGCGGTGACTAAGTGTGTTGCACAAGCAAACGGAAATGTCGAAATGGTAACTGCGGTATTTGGATGTGGATTTGCCGGAATATTTGGAACATTTTTACTCGGAGCAGTGCTTTTGACCATCGGAGGATTTCTCATTATGGCAATTTCCAAAAGCAAAACAAAACCATGGATAATTTTAGACCACGAATATCAAGAAGAAGCCGTTTCAGAGCAAGAGGAGGAAGGAAGTTCCTCGTCAAAGAGTCGTTTCTTCTAAGATTGACGAATGTGAACGAATTCCGTACACTTCCGTCTGTTGTTATCCATAAAAGTTGGGAACAAACCCTAGCCCCGGGCGGCTAGCTCAGTTGGTTAGAGCGCCACATTGACATTGTGGAGGTCACAAGTTCGAGCCTTGTGT
>JABMNY010000026.1 GCA_013204385.1 Candidatus Uhrbacteria bacterium | reverse complement strand
GTCTGAAATTGGCCAATAACTTGGCTTTCGGTGAAAAATCCCTTCAAAGTAGGATTTACCTACATTTCAGGGATTTTTCACCTCCAAGCCGGCGTTCTTGTCTCAATTTCAAACGTTTTTACTTGCTTTCTACCTTCCTCCAATTTTGTCCAGATAGGTTGACAAAATGGGGAAAATGTGGTATTCTTAGAGCCTCGAGAGTGAGATGAATCGTCTTACTTTCAAGGGAAAAGATCATTAATAGCTGAATAATAGAATAAACAGGGTTTGTCCGTTTAGTGACGACAAAACTCGTCCTTGAACGGACAACCCCTGACAGAATCGGGGAGTCTAAACAATGTGAAGATTGCGGTGGGAGTTTGCCCATCGGATAAAGATCATTGTTTGTGCCCCGAACCAACCCCCTGGAGTTCCCATGACCCGATTCCTCCTTCCTCTGTCCGTCACCCTCTTCCTCTCCGCCTGCGGAGAGATGAAGGTCCAGCGTGACGACAACTCGTGCAGTGAAGACTGCTACGAGGACACCGGCGCCAACATCACCAACACCGGTGAGGACACCGACGAAGACACCGGCACTGACGAAGACACCGACACCGGAATCGGCACCGACACGGTCTACGAAGACCTCGACGGGGACGGACGGACCGGTCTCATCGACTGTGACGACACCGACCCCGCCATCTACCCCGGCGCCGTCGAGACCTGCAACGGGCAGGACGATGACTGCGACGGCGAGGTGGACGAGGAGGATGTCTGCTCGACCGTCGACAACGACGGCGACGGCTACACCCCCGCCGGCGGTGACTGCGACGACTCGAACGCCGACATCCACCCGGGTGCGGAAGACGAGCCCGGCGACGGCATCGACAGCGACTGCGACGACGAGACCGATGAGGACGCCGACACCGGCACCGAAGAAGAGCCCGCCGTCGACAGCGACGGCGATGGCTACACCGCGGACGTCGATTGCGACGACGCGGACTCCACCATCCACCCCGGCGCCAGCGATGTCAGCGATGGCATCGACAACGACTGCGACGGCTTCATCGACGAAGACGGCGACGTCGTCACCGACACCACCGACGTCGATGGCGACGGGTGGTACCAGTTCGAGGACTGCAATGACGCAGACTCGACCATCAACCCCGACGCCACCGAAGTGTGTGGCGACGGCATCGACAACGACTGCGACGGGTCCGATTCCGTCTGCACCGAGCCCTCCGTCGACAGCGATGGGGACGGATACTCCGAAGATGTCGACTGCGACGACTCGGACGCCACCATCAACCCCGGCGTCGAAGAGCGCGAGCTCGACGACGACGGACTGCCGATCACCGGCATCGACGAGATCGACAACGACTGCGATGGTGACATCGACGAGGACTGGCAGGCGTACGTCCTGGCGACCTACGGGTCGTCGGGCTACTACCAGCTCAACGTCCAGACCTACACGGACGCCGACGACCTCGGCGACGTCTGGGACGAGACCGACACGCAGTCCTCCGGGACCAGCGTCGACGTGGAGTTCCTGACCTCCGAGTATGATCTCTCGTCGAGCTGCGGACTGCGCCTGAACGTGAGCGAGGGCAACCCCGCGAGCGACTGGCTCTGCGCCGGCGGTGTCATCGACTCCAGCGTCGGCATCGACATCTGGTTCGATGGCGACTGGTACGATGAGTCCGACCTCGAGGTCTGGAACGACGGAGGCTCCTGCTCCGCCGTCCTCGTCGTGAGCTCCGACTCCGACTGTCAGGTCTAGGCCACTTCCGGCCACAACAACGAGATCTCTACCCGATGAAGTTCATCCGGAGTAGGGCAGAGATCAAGCACGCGCCCTCGCGTGGAGAAGAGCTTTCTAGCTCGACTTCACTCGGGGGCTTTTCTTTTTCAAAAACGTCTGAAATTGGCTGATAACTTGGTCTTCAGTCGAAAACTCGCTCGACGACCTTTTGGGTCGTCTCACGAGCTTTTCTCCCTCCAGACCGGCGTTCTCAGCTCAATTTCAGACGTTTTTGCCTGCTTTCACCTTCTCACCATTCCACCTTTCCCACCTCATTCATTTTCCCGCCTTTTCCATACGAAACGCATTGACAAGAAGCGGGTATAGTGGTATAAGAATACGTCAAAATGACTGGTTTTTTGTGCAGATCGTGAACTGATTTTAGTGCCGTTTGGTCCTGAAACCAGGCCAAGATCCCTTCAACCAAACAATCTCTCCCTGCCATCGGCCTGGCACCTACCCCTTTGGTGGGGAGGGAGAATGTTCAACCCCCGGAGTGTCACATGACGCGTTCCATCCTGCCCCTGGCCTTGTTGGCCATCCTGTCCGCCTGTAGTCCTCTGACCGTTCAGCGCGATGATCGCAACCTCGATCCCAACATCGACGACACCGGCACCACGTCCCTCACGGACGATGATGGCGACGGCATCGGTGCTGATGAGGACTGCGACGACAACGACCCCACGGTCGGTCTCGAGACCCTCTGGTACCTCGATGGCGACTCGGATGGCTACGGCCAGACGGGCAACGTCACCTGGTCCTGCGACCAGCCCGACGGCTACGTGGCCCAGGGCGAGGACTGCGACGACAATCACGCCAGCATCCACCCGGGTGCAACCGAGGTCTGCGACAACGTGGATCAGGACTGTGACGGCGTCGTCGACAATTCGGAGGGCAACCTCTGGTATGCCGATTCCGATGGTGACTCCTACGGGGATCCCGCATGGGAACTCGAGAACGGCTGTGAGCTGTCCGGCGGAGACGGGCGTTGGGTCACCGACGGCACCGACTGTGACGATGACAACGCTGACGTGAATCCCGGTGCCACCGAGGTCTGCAACGAGATCGACAACGACTGCGACGGCACCGTCGACGAGAACGCGGTGGATGCCTCGACCTGGTACACCGACGCGGACAACGATGGCTACGGTGACTCCACGGTCAGCCAGGACGCCTGCGACCAGCCCTCGGGCTCGGTTGCGGACGACACCGACTGCAACGACCACGACCCCGAGGTCAGCCCCGGCAACGAGGAAGTCTGCGATCTGATCGACAACGACTGCGACGACGACATCGACGAAGAGGTCATGGTGACTTACTTCGAGGATGCCGACGGCGATGGGTCGGGTGATCCCGCTTCCACCACGGAGGCCTGCGACCAGCCCTCGGGCTACGTCGACAGCGCGGATGACTGCGACGACACGGATGCCACCAGCTACCCCGGCGCGACCGAGTACTGCGACGGCGCGGACAACGACTGCGACGGATCCACGGATCCGGACACCAGCGCCGACGCCAGCACCTGGTACACCGATTCGGACTCCGACGGCTACGGCGACGCCACCAGCTCGACCATGTCCTGCTCCGCCCCCTCGGGGACGGTGGCAGACGCGACCGACTGCGACGACATCGACGCCGATGTGAACCCCGGTGCTGTCGAGGTCTGCGACGACCTCGATGACGACTGTGACGGCACCACCGATGTGGGCGCCACGGACGCCGGAACCTACTACCCCGACGCCGACGGCGACACCTACGGCGATGCCGGAGGTGTCACGGTCACCCAGTGTGACCAGCCGTGGGGCTACGTCGCCGACGACACCGACTGCGACGACGGGGATGCCACCAGCTACCCCGGCGCCACCGAGTACTGCGACGGCGCGGACAACGACTGCGACGGATCCACGGATCCGGACAGCTCCTCGGACGCGACCACCTGGTACACCGACGACGACAACGACGGCTACGGCGACGCTTCGATCAGCACGGTCTCCTGTTCCGCCCCCTCGGGGACGGTGGCAGACGGCACCGACTGTGACGACGACGACCGAACGGTCTACCCCGGCGCCACCGAGTACTGCGATGAGCAGGACAACGACTGCGACGGCGATGTCGACGAGGATGTCGGTGAGACCTTCTACGCCGATGTGGACGGCGACGGCTACGGCGACCCCGCCACCAGTGCCGATGCCTGTGACGTCACCTCCGGGTACGTCAGCGTCATGGGTGACTGTGACGACACGGACGAGTACGTGAACCCGGACGCGCTCGAGGTCTGCGGAGATTCCGTGGACAACGACTGCGACGAGGACATGGACTCCTCGCCCTGCGTCACCGAAGGTGACTACGAGGGCGACTTCACCATCACCCTCACCGAGACCACCTTCGGTTTGGGATCGGACTCCTGTGAGGGAACGGTCAACTTGACCGTCGACACGACCGTGGATCCCATGATCAGTGGCTCGATCGAGTGTGTCTTCTCCGGCGACTTCGCCACCTACCTCTCCGGGACCTATACCGGGGATGTCGAGGGCAACTTCGACAGCGATCTGATGCCCTCGGGCTCCGTCGAGATCTCCACCTTCGGATGGAGCTTCGACTGGGACGACAACGGCTCGGACGACACCACCGTCGACGGCAACTTCGAGGGGAGCGATTCCTACTCGATCCTCACCTTCGACTACGAAGGTGTCTTCACCAGCGACTACACCCCGTAGTCTCTGAGTCTCACGCGCGGACATCTCTCACGATGTCCGCTTTTTCTTTTTCCAAGATCTCGTATCACACATTTTGTGATACAATTTGTGTACATGATCAACCTGCGCACGGTGTACAAACGTGCAGAAGAGCATACAGCGCTTGCAACAGCATTTCTCTTCCTGCTCCTTGCTTTTCTGATCGTCCTACAATCCATCTTTTCACCTACGCTTGTTCTCGCATCGGTGTTAGGAGGGTGTCTTGTAATTGTGACGTTTGTGCGTCCACAATATGCGCTTGGATTTCTTGCTCTCTATCTTCCGTTTGAATCTATTATTTTGAAATTCATTCCAGATGACGTGTATGTGTTTGCACGGTATGGATCTGAGTTTCTTATCTATCTTGTCGCGTTTGTTGTGTTAACGCGTATTTTGTCTGGGAAAAAGGTCTACCGCCAAACACCGTTTGATCTGCCGTTTATGTTGTTTGTGCTTGTCTTATTGGCGTCGGCGCTCGTGAACCTTGTCTCACCAACGGTTGCACTGCTAGGACTGCGTCAGATATTACGATTCATGTTGGTGTTTTTTCTGGTTGTACAGATTGCTCCCTCTAAAACATTCATCCAAAATCTTACCTGGGCGATGTTTGGAATTGTGGCGTTTCAATGCCTCCTTGGAATTCTCCAAGGAATTATTGGCGAGCCTCTTGATCAGTTTCTGCTTCCCTCAGAAGCACGTACGCTTGGGACCATAACGCTTACGGGGGGAGTCGAGCAGTTTTGGGATCCAGGATCGAGAATTTTTGCCACGCTTGGTCGCTACGACCGTCTTGGGAACTTTCTCTATCTCTTTTTGCTTCTTGGGACAGCGATGTTATTCACCAAGAAATTTTACGCAAAACATCCATGGATCATTTGGCTTTTTGTTATTGGAATTCCTGCGCTTGTCTTAACCTATTCTCGAGCCTCTTGGTTCGCATTTCTCCTAGGATTCCTGTTTATTGGTCTTCTCTTGAAGCATGATCGTCGTGTACTTGCTGGATTTGCAATGTTTGTCTTGTTTCTTTCAATCGTTCTCGCGGGGTCAGGACTGAATGTAAGTCTGATTACAGAATCTCCTGGTCAGTCGCTCTCTGAACGATTCTTTGAGAGCTTTAGTCTTGCGCGTTGGCGAGGGGAGTATTACGGTCTTGGTCGCGTATTTTGGTTTATTCACACCCCACTCAATGTTGTTTCTGCTTCTCCAATTCTGGGATTTGGTCCGGGACAATATGGAGGAGGGGCGGTGGCAGCACTACATAACACAGCGGTCTATGAGAACTTAGGTCTTCCATTTGGGGTGTTTGGTACCGATGGCGCGATCGACAACAATTGGTTTTCCCTTTGGGGAGAATCTGGAACATTGGGGATGGTTTTTTATCTTTGGTTTTATTTGGGATTGTTTTTCTATGCCCTGAACGTGGCAAAAACACATAAGGATCCATTTGTTCAGGCGCTTGCGATGGGAGTGTGTGCCATGTTGATTGGAGTCGGATTTAATGCATTCACCTCAACACTGCTTGAAATTCGAACCAGTGCCTACTACCTTTGGATGTATGCGGGATTCTTGTATGTGCTTGCGGAAAAAGAAAAGAAGGTATGAAGATCATTCAAGTCAATAAATTCTATGCGTTGAAAGGGGGAGCGGAGCGTTATATGCTCGAGCTTTCTGCGTGGCTTGAAACACAGGGGAATACCGTCATTCCGTTTGCAATGAAACAGTTAGATAATCAAGAAACCCCATATAGCAACCTGTTTGTTTCGTTTGTACAGACAGAAAAAGTGAAGCTGAATTGGCAGGGTTTACGTACGGTGGGACGAATGTTCTACTCACTTGAAGCGCGAAGAAAGCTTGCGACACTCATTACACAAGAGAGTCCGGCACTTGTGCATCTTCACAATATTTACACACAAATCTCACCTTCCATTTTAGATACCTGTAAAGATGAGCATGTTCCTGTAGTAATGACGGTGCATGACCATCATCTTATTTCCCCACAATATAATATTTGGGCATCTGGATGCGGAGAAGATTATCGTCATGTTGGAATCATCCGAGGAGCCTTTTCTCGGTTTCACAAACATTCGTTCATTGCGAGTTTTGTCCAAGTAGTCGTTCATAAATTTCATCGATGGTTGAAAATCTATGAACGGAATGTGGATCTCTTTATCTGTCCCTCGCACTACATGAAACGTCAGCTTCTGTCAGGAGGGTTTCCTGCTGAAAAGATTCGTGTGAATCATTATGGAATCGATCCGCATGTGGTGGAGTCTCGATATGATCACGATGGGTATTTCTTGTTTGTTGGACGACTCAGCGAAGAGAAGGGGATAGAGACGATTGTGCGTGCCGCAAGACTCATTCCAGATCTTGAGTTCAAGATTGTTGGAAGAGGTCCTGAGATGGAGCGCTTACATCATCTGGCAGACGGATTGAAAAATATTGAATTCGTTGGATTTAGAATGGGGGAAGAACTTGCACAGATGTACCAAGGAGCGCGTGCGGTCTTGTTGCCGTCTCGTGTGCACGAGAATTTTCCTTTGACCGTGCTTGAGGCAATGACTGCCGGCAAGCCGGTGATCGCTTCTGATGTCGGAGGTGTATCAGAGATAATAGAAGATCGTGTAAATGGATTACTTGTGGGCCCCACCGATCTTCCTGGATGGGTCGAGGCGATCACGCGCTTGGCATACGATGAAGATTTGCGCGTCGTACTTGCGCATGCAGCCAGATCAACGATTGAGAAGCAGTTCAATATTGATGACCATTATCGACGCCTGATGGCCATCTACGAAGAAGTCACCCCAACCCATATTTCCAAAACAAAAAACCGACCCTAAGGTCGGTTTTTTGTAACCAGGTCGGGGGCTGAGCCGCCGACCTGGTTAGGTAATTTGTTTTGTGAGTTCGGGTTCTAGCCAGAGAAGTTCGTAGAGGTAGTCAGTTGTCTCGGCAATATCTTTCCAATCATAGTATTTGGCGATATGTGTTCGTGCCTCTGCTCCAACAGCTTTTACGAGGTCTGGGCTTTCAATCATCATTTTGATTTTGTCTGCAAGGTCTGTGACAGATCCTGTTGTAAATGTAAGACCGTGATCCTGAGTGAGTTCCAGGTTTTCTGGAATATCTGATGAGAGTACACATTTTCCATATCCCATTTCTTCCAGAACGGCGATTGGCAATCCTTCTGATTCAGAGGGATGCACAGCAGCGTAAGCGTTTGAGAATAGGCTATGAAGTGTTTCGCCCGATTGATTTCCTGTCAAAACAATAGAGGGCTCATTTTTTGCGAGACGATGAAGTTCGCTTACATACGCATCGGTAAATGCACTTCCACCTACGATTGCAAGTTTCATATCCCCAACAACTTCAGGATGCGTTGTTTTTAATTTTCTCCACGCTTGAATAAGCGTATGAGCTCCTTTATGGCGGACAAGTCGTGCGCACATGAGGAGATATTTTCCAGAATGCAGTTCAAATGGTTCTAAGAGTCCTTTGTCTGAATCTTCGAGAGGGATCTGAGTTCCATTTGGAATATATTTTGTGGTGACTCCGTAGGAGAGACGACAGTAGGTTTCCAATGTTTTTGAAACAGTAATCGTCGCGTCAGGAATAGAACAAGCAAGTCGCTCCCCAATATAGAGCATGGTTCGAGCAAGGAGGTTCCATTTTTTGTGATGACGATCGATACAGTGAAACGTCACAACGACTTTGGCAGATGGGCGAAGGAGTTTTGGGAGCCAGGAAAGAAGTGCTGGCCCGACCCCATGAAAATGAAATACGTCCACTTTCTCACGTGCAGCTCGAATGGTTGCTGTGAGGGTATGTGTAATAGCATCCAGATGCTTTGAGTGAATGGACCTTGTTTTGATACAGGTCACTCCACGATGGGGTCGAATGGGCCAGGTATACCAAGAACGACAAAATACGAGGACTTCATGTCCACGTGATGCGAGTTCGGCTGAGAGCTCTTCTACGTGCCGTTCAATGCCCCCAGAGCGAGCAGGAATTCCTTTCTGTCCGATCATTGCTATTTTCATATTGACGCAGAAGGATATCAAAAAATGGGCATTTTGTCAATGCCCACCCCTGTGGATTGTCGCCTTTTCCCTTATAAACAGCTAGTTCTCAACCAGTGCCTTCTCAGAAGCCATGAGATCTTGAGGAAGGTTTGTTGTGACCGTAAGTCCTGATCGACTGATATACATTCCTGTGTGTGCATCGGTTGCTGTGAGGCGGATATCGTATAAAAGCAAAGGAATAGTATCGATCATTGAATCAGTTGGTGTGAGTCCAAGCTCAAAACCAATACCAATAATTTTACTGGTTGGAGAAAGGCTTGGTTCGATGGAGTCTGATGTCCAAATGATTGTGCGTGAGGCTGCGTCATAGCTTACTCCTCCATTTTGTGAGGAAGACTGATTGCCAGTGAATTCAACTCCTGAACCAAGCGTTCCTTCAATGCGAACATTTTGGAGGGTGTTGATTGTTCCGTCCATATGCCAAAAAATCCAGTACTTTGTTTCCATGCCGACACGTGGAGGAAGAGGACCTCTTCCTAATTGATCTCCACTTGCTGTGGCATAGCGTCCAAAGGATTCAAAGACAACAGGAGTGGTGATGGGAGAGCTGATTGATGTGCCTTTTGAGATTACACGTTGCCCCGAACCATCTCCGAGTGTGTAGGTTGCGATGACTCTTGTTGAAACATCAAGTCCTTCCCAGACAGATGTTTCGCTTTGCAAGATAGATGCACGAAGTGGTACGCGAATCTGAACGTCTGCTGAGGCTCCTGGAGCGATAGATGGAATTGATTCTGATGTATATACATCTTTTAAGAAAAATGGACTTTCAGATTCAATGCCAAGAACAAGATTCGTGACGGCAAATTCTCCCACATTTTCATAATGAAGGGTGTAGAGAGCAGTCGATCCTGCTCGGAGTGTGGATTTATCAACACTATGATTTACCTGTATTTGTGGAGGAATAACCGTGGCGTCATGGGTGAGTGTTTCTTGACGATAGCGATTTGCCCCAAAGGTGAATGATGGATGGAAGATAAATGTAACTTCTTCCCCCACATCACCAAGATATCCAATGAATGAAAACTCGCCAGAGGATCCTCCTTCAATTGCGGGTAGTTCGAAAACACCATCTGTGAATGCGGAAGGAGATGATATATACGTGAACCCCTCTGGCCACTCTGGTTCGATGCTAATAGTAGGGAAGTCGATCTCTCCTATGTTCTTGTACGTGATTGTTCCCTCAACTTCTTGAAACGCAATAAGCCGTTCTGGGAGAGTGAGTGTGAGCGAGAGTGTGGAAGAGCTTGGTGAAAATACGTGTAGACTTGTTTTCTTTCCTGCAATATCACGATCCTCCCCATGAACAAATGTCATAGTGCTTGTGAAGGTCTGTTCACCACCGACATCCCCAAACATGACTCCTCGTACGTGCACAGTCCCAGATCCCCCCACAGGAAGGGTTCCAAGATTAATCGTGCCGTTTTCTGCTTCAATGTGCTCAAAGGAAAGTTCTTGAAGAAGAAAATCGTCTGGATAGCTGAGGGTGAGTTGTGTGTTCCGAAGCTCCTCATCTGTTTCATTCGTATAGCGAATGATGAGTGTAGAAGGAGCTCCGCTTACGATTTCACGAGGAGCGACCGTTGCTTCAAACGTAATACGATCTTCAAAAGAGACGATCTGAGTGAATCCAAGAAGGAGGGCTGTTATGCCCAGTCCGATAACGGCTCCAATCAAGAGAAGGTCAAACGAGAAGATCAATCGAGCGAATTTATACGTCCCCTTATAGCGTTTATTAAACCATTTTCTAAACGGCAAAATTGCCATCTTTCCCGGATGGGCTGTTAAACAAACCGCTCTCCCAAGAATTGAGTGTGGTTTTCCAACACTGTCACAGGCGATGGCTTTTTGAAATTCGTTTTTGAGTTCCATAACATTATCGTATCCTTAATTTGAACTTAAGGTAAATACGTCAGCCGTAAGACCAATGATCTCCGCAATCCCATCTCCGTCAATATCAGAGGCCACAACCTCGAGTCCATCATGTAAGGACGCTTCAAAAAGATAGAATTCATTTTTGAGGATTCCATCACGATCATACACACGCGCAAGAGGGGAGCCTCCGAGACCTGGACCTGTGACGATATCGTCGATGCCATCTCCGTCCACATCGCCAACTGCCACGTTTACTCCACCACGGAACGCGGTGTCATAGGCAAAGAATCCGGGATTGATGAGTGTTCCGTCTTTTTTGAAGACCCTCACATGTGGTCCTCCGTTATATCCCGCTCCGCAGATAATTTCTTTGACATTGTCTCCATTTAGGTCCCCGATCGCAACATTGACCCCTCCACGAAACGAATCGGCATAGGCGAAGAATCCAGGGTTGATCAAAACCCCGTCCGCGTTAAAAACGCGTACTTGCGGACCTCCTCCGTTTTCAGTTCCAGTTACGATCTCGATAGAACCATCATCTTCAATGTCGCCCACAGAGATGTTGATTCCTCTTGAATAGGTTTCTGTATACGGAGCAAACTTCACGTGAAGTGAGCTATCACTGTTATAAATCGTGACATACGTATCGTCTGCACTGATAGTTTCATATGCTCCATCACCATTGGTATCAAAATGGATGACTTGCGAGCCACCACGTTGAGAATTGTCGTACGCAAAGAACCCTGTGCGTTTTGTGTTTCCGTCAAAGTCGTAAATGCGGGCAAATGCTCCATTGATATAGGTAGCTCCCAGTATTTCTTCTATGGGACGTAGCAAAATCACACCATCTTGTGGGGCAATCGTGACTTCAGTCACGATTCGACCATTATTCACAGATACATCTTGAATGCCATGGAGTTTTTCAAATTCTCCATCGAGACGAATGGTTTGTGTGGTGGTGGTTGCATTCACAATCACTTTTCCTTCTTCGAATTCTCTCAACCACACTCCTTGATCAAGAGAGGTCTGTTGTGGGTTGAAGACATTTTGACGTGTTGTTTTTGGCGCACCCAAATAGACTCCAAATTCATCGTATGTCCATAAAACAGAATGGTTATAGGTACTTTCATCATAAGAAAAGTATCCATCTCCAAGTAACGTTGTTGTAAGGCCAAAACGCACCGCCTGGTAATCCTTTTCTGTTCCTATTCCACCAGTGTTATCTGTGTTGACGTTAATCATGTTGTAGGGCTCGTACGCGACTCCTTGTTCAACGGTCTCATATTCACCTGTCATATTCTCCCATTCAGAAAGAGTGTTGTGAGAGGAAGGGAAGGTTTCAAACATGCGTCCGTTTACATAGGGAAAGAAATCAGAGTTTGAACTTCCGTTTGTCATGATAATAAAATCGTCTCCGATGAGTTCTCGGGTCGACTGAAAAAGTTCTTTGTAGTTCTCTGCCCAGAGTGTGTCGGCCTGTGATGCTGTATCTGTCTGACCATCTTGGTTTACATCGGTTGAACCAACCCAACTGATGGAGTCCTGAACCTCGTCGAAGTACACACCATCCCAGTACCCAGAAGCAAGGACAACATCCTTTACATGTTGGGCGAGATAAGGAACCCAGTCAGAGTTGAGATTGAGTGCACGCGTGTTTGTCCAGACGGATACTTGATTTCCATTTCCATCCTTTAGCCACCAATCAGATTCAATGTCGGAGTACATGGACTGATGAAGGGAATCGACCCAATATGCATCATTCCAACTCACGGTTGCGACATAGGGAAGAATAATGATGTCTGGGTTGAGATTGCGAATCGTGGTGAAAAAAGATTTGTTCCACACTTGGACTTCCACAGGGATGACAATCAGATCAAACGCAGAGAGTTCTTGTGTGTGTGCATCAAGCGTAGCTCCTCCTTGTAGGTAGATGCTGGCAGTTCTCACGTAGTTCTTTGAGGAGGATTCCGCATGAACTCCAAAAGCAGATCCTAAAAAAATCAGGAAAGAAAGACAACAGACAGAGAGGGTGTATCGAACCATAAATGACATTACCGCTTGGTGGCCCGCAGAAGGAATGAAAGGATATGCATCTGTGCGTCTAATCCTTGGAATGCATGCGCGAGTCCAGGCTGTATCTTGTCCACGTATGAGCGTGGAAGTGTTTGCAATGGAATAACTTCTACATTGTACCAGTCATTGGCTTCAAGGACTTGTTTGTAGGCTTCAGGTCGTTGTCTATTGGGGATACCTGAGTAATGCATCAACCGATAAAGCAAATTTGAAAAGCGGTAGATGTTGAGCGGGTCTCGAGAACGAATAGCCCCAGTGTGTGTCATGAGATCAACTTCTGCAATCAGGACTCCGCCTGGTTTCACGATGGAACCAAGTTGTGTGAGAGTCTGCTTGATGTCAGAGAAATGTTCGAATGCTGCTTGACTCACAACAAGATCCACTCCCGATGTTTTGATGGATGCAAGATTGAACGATGGGTCAACAATATATTTGATTCGATCTCCATTTCCTGCGAGCGTCTTCTCTAATTCCGTTTTGAGTTGTGTGCCATTTTTTACAGAGTGTAAAAGTGTCTCGTAGAAGGTTGGGGAAGTTTGATCGATGAGTCGGTTTGCATCGATGGTGATGTACTGCTTCGCACCTTGTGCAAGAAGAAATAATGCTGGTCCAAGATCAGCTCCTGGACCAAGCTCGAGCACGACTTTTCCTTGAGCCGTTTCACGAGTATAATCATGCAGTGCATCGAGCCAGTTTCTAACAACCTCTCGATCATACGTGAGAGCTTGTTGTACGTCAGCTACAGAAAATGGACGAGGTTCCTGGTAGCCACGAACAGCGTATCGGATCTTGTTTAGCATCAGGATCCCTATTCCTAGTAGATGGAAGAAGTAAGGGTGATGAGAGGTGGGGGTAACAATCTTTTTCTCAAACATAAACAGGGAAGGAGGTTAGGCTTCTTTGTCGAGCGACTTTGGATTAGGAGAGTAGAGTTTGGCGCTGATCTTCCACTTGTCTACATACTGACCTATTCCTTGATTGTCCCGTTTGTTTTTGACAGTCGTTGTGCGCTGAGACCATCTCAAAATAGATTCAAAGTTGAGCTTATACCGACCTTGTACAACCACATAAGTTACTTCATTGTTCTGGATTGCGCGTCTGACTGTGCGTTGGCTAATCCCAAACATTTTGGCAGCTTCTGAGACAGAAAGTCGAATTACTGGTTTCATATAGGGTGTTGATAACCTTGTTTGTCAATACTAGTGTAGCCAAAAAAAAGAACTGGGTCAACCTATACCTTGATATATTTCCTAATTTAAGCTATTTTTCTCATATTGTAGGCACATCAGGAGGAGGAAATTTGTAAGATAATGGCTTTTTTAATGACTACTCATGTGACAGACAGCAAAGAAAAATTCCTTCTGTTCAGAATACGGGTCTTTAAGGACGAGCATGCGTTTGCTTCGATCCTAGGGATCTATGCACCTGGTCTGCAGAAGTTTCTGTATCGGAAGCTTCCGACGCATGCAGATGTGGAGGATGCATATTCCACCCTGATGCTTCGGCTTTGGGAGTACTCGATACAAACACCCGTCCAACACTTCTCTGGTCTCTCTTATACGATCGCTCGTGGGATCGTGGCAGAGTTCTATCGTCAACGTGAAGGAAAAGAAGAGGTGGCTGTTTCTGAAGAAGGAGAAGGTGGGATCCATCTTGAATCAAAATTCTCTGGTGAGCACACAGAAAAAGGAATTGATGCAGGATTGGTGGCACAAGGAATCAAAGCGCTAGAAAATGAAGATGATCGAGAGGCGTTACTTCTGAGATTCGTCGAAGGATATTCTGTTAAAGAAATTGCCAAGTATCTTGGCAAGACAGAGAACGCAACATCTGTGCTTATCCACAGAGCCTTAAAAAAAGTACGAGCACTGATAGAGAAGACATAATCTGCTATATGGATCATCTAGATCAACAAATTATCAACGCACTCAAAGAGCTCAAGCATGAGTCTTCTTTTGGGGCGGATTTAGATACATCCTCGATCCATGAAAAAGCGTTGCTCCGAAATGGATTCGAGATTCCGGAAAAAACATCCCCTTATGTGTGGCGTGATTATGTCGAGTTTTATCTTCATGATCTGACCCACAATCTTTTACGACCATTGTCAGCAGCAATGGCTGTTTTCGTTTTTGCAATTATGGGTTGGGTGTCTGTAGCAAATGCTTCTGTGAACGCGATTCCAGGTGAGAAACTCTATCCAGTGAAACTTGCAATGGAAAGAGCTCAAATCACATTAGCTGTGGGAGATGATCAGCGTGCCAATCTTCGTGTGGAGTTTGCGGGACGACGTCTTGAAGAAATGGTTCAGCTTGCTGTCTTATTAAATGACACACATCCGGAAACAGTTCAGCTTGCGGCTAATCGTTTCAAGACAGAGGTTGAGAACATCAAAGATGAACTTCAAGTAGAAGATTCAACAGCATCTCAACAAGAATTTGCAAAAGCAGTTGGACGAAAAGTTGAAGCCTATTCATCAACCGTTGCTTCTTCAAGCTCAGCGCTTCCAGACGATGTTCGTGGAGACGTAGAAGACCTTTTAGAAGAAACAAAGGATCAGGTTGTCGAGGTCATCATCACAGCGCATGAAGTTGAACAAGATGAAGAGAGCGCACATGAGCTTGATACCTCTTTAGCACAAAAGATTACTTCCATTGAAGCACAGTTTGGTGAAGTAGCATCTGAGACATTAGATGTCGTAGAAGCGCTTCGTTCAGAGGGGTTGTATCGACGAGCCTTTCAAGTCTTAAAAGACTTTGAGTTCGAACAACAGATCGCCGTGCCAATTGAAGTGTCAGCAGAGATCACGGAAGTCCCTGTAGAAATTTCACCACAAGAATAATCATCATTGAGCCTGGGACCCCTTCATAACAGAAGGAGTCCTTGCTCACTTCTTCATTCGTTAAGATGGAGAAGTGAATGAATTCATTAATTCACGGGAAGCTATAAAAGGTCGAGGCCGAAAGGTCGTTCACTCGTAATTAAACAAAAGCCTATAACCTAGGCTAAAAGGTTCATCTGGGCACCATTTATTATTACGCCTGGATAAAAGATACCCAGTAAAAACTGGGCACAAATTCTATACTATGACTAATTCTCTCCGAATACAGAAAGCGTTCACATTCGTGGTCGCAGCTGCAACAATTGTTGCTACAGCTGGTTTGACTGCGTTTGTACCTTCTCAAGCTTCTGCTGCTTCTTACGGCGACTTGATTAAGGGTGAAACTCTCTCAACTGTTTATTACTACGGTTCAGACGGACAGCGCTACTCTTTCCCAAATGAAAAGACTTACTTTTCATGGTTTGAAGATTTCGACGGAGTTGTTGAAATCACTGACGAGGCTCTTGCCGACATTACTCTTGCTGGAAATATCGTAGCCCGACCAGGTTCACGATGGATCAAGATTGAGAGTGATGAAAAGACCTACGCTGTTGCTCAAGACGGTACAATCCACTGGATTGAATCAGAAGAAGTAGCTGAAGGTCTTGCAGGAAGCGATTGGAACACGTACATCGATGATGTTCCAGACGTATTCTTTGTTGACTACTCTGTAGGCGACTCTCTTACTGACGCATCAATGGGATACGAAGGTATGCTCTGGACCGATGGATCTGACACCTACCTCGTATGGGGTGGTGAACTTCTCATGGTCTCAGCAGCAGGAATGTCAGGAAACATGTTCCAGGACGGATTCGTTCTTTCAGGAACTGGTTTTGACATGGATAGTTTCACCATGGGTTCTGATGTCACAGGTGAGCTTGCTTACTTGACAGACGCAGGTCAGATGGTTGAAACAGATGAGTATGCAGAAACACAAGAAGTTTCTGTTTCTCTCTCATCATCATCTCCAGCTTCAAGCACACTTGTTGCTGCACAGGCGCTCGGACACCTCGGTTCATATGACTTTTCAAACTCTTCATCTTCAGATGTTGTTGTGACAAAAGTTGTATTGGAACGAACAGGTGTTTCAGCTGACACAACTCTTACAAACACTTACTTGTTTGATGGTTGGGTTCGTACATCTGATTCCGCATCTGTTTCAAGTGGACAAATCTCTTGGAACGATTCAACTGGTCTCTTCACGATTCCAGCAGGTGGAACATACACCGTTGATGTTCGATCAGACATTCTTACAGGAACATCTGGACAGACTGTTGGTGTTACTCTTGACCCAGACGACGTTGTTTACAGCGGCGCTTATGAGTCAACAGGATCTGCGATTGCTTCTGCAACGCACACCATTGCGACTGTTACAGGATTTGGAACTGTAAGTTTTGCTACATCAACAACTCCTTCAGCTAATGGCTCACTTGATCCACAGGATGATTACACTCTCTGGAACAATACTGTGACTATTGGAAGTAACGAGTCTTTGCTCACAGCAATCCGATTCCGAAACATTGGTTCTATCAATGAAGAGGATCTTGGAAACTGGGATCTTTACGTTGCTGGAGTAAACTACGGAGACACTGTTGCAGAAGAGGATGCTGATGGTTACATCACATTCGACCTCTCAGCAGACCCAATTCGAATGACTACAGGAACTCACGCTATTAAAGTGATGGCTGATATCTGGGGTGGTTCAACTCGTACCGTTACTGTTGGTATGCGAAATGCAGCTGACGCAATCTTCATTGAAGAAGATTACGATCAACCAATTTTGGTACAGGCTAATAGCACAACATTCTCAACACGAGATGCTGGTGCTCAAACCATCGCTTCAGGTAACCTTACATTCACAAAAGAAATTGACTCAGCTTCTGGTGATTTGATCATTGGTGCATCTAATGCTTCTCTTGCTTCATTTGAAGTAAAAGCAACAGGTGAAGCCATGAAGATTGAATCCCTCAACTTCAATGTAATTGAAGATGATTCAGACACAGCATTCAAACTCCGAAATGGTGCCATCTATGTTGATGGAACTCAGGTTGGAAGCACTTCTGTGATCTGTGGAAACGACAACACAACAGCTAGTTCATGTACTGGTGTTGCTGGTTCTGCAGCTTCATACTCTGCTTACACATTTGGTTCACAATTCGTTGTGTACCCTGGATCACCTATCACCATGGAAGTCCGTGCTGACGTCTACGATTCTGAAGGAACAGACGGTGTTGCTGCAAACGATACAATTCAACTTGTGATCGATGCAACAGCATTATCAAGCAACGTGCTTCGAATGACTTCAGGTTCATACACATCACTTCCAGGAGCTGATACTAATGGAAACACACTCACTGTTCGAACTGGTTCTCTGACCGTTTCTGAGAACACAAGTTACGCTGATCAGACAGCGGTTGCTCCAAAGACTGGCTACAAAGTTGGTTCATGGACCGTAACAGCTGCAACAACAGAATCAGTCAATCTTACACAGTTTGACCTTGCATTCTCTTCTGCTGTATCTGAAGCGAGCGCTGCTGCTGACTACACAAACCTTTACGTTATGTATGGTCCAGAGGGTGATGAAAACACATCAAGCGCTAAGAGCACCGTGTCTCTTACAGCAAACGCTTGGTCTGTAAACTACACACTCGAGCCAGGTGAAACGATTTACATCAATGCATACGCTACCGTTGCAACATCTGTTTCAGATGATACAGACGGTGATGACGTCATTACACCAACACTTGACGTAGACGGAACAGCTTCTGACTCAGGTACATCAATCGATGGATCTGTAATTGGTGGACAAAGTATTACTTGGTACGTAAGTGGTTCATTCACAACAGCTCTCGACGGTGGAACACCTGTCAACATGGCTGTTGCTGGTGGACAGACTGTTGAAACAGCTAAGTACAAGTTCACTGCTGTTCGAGAGTCATACACAATCGATCAGATTCAAGTCTCAATTCCTGCTGCAGCCGTTGGAGTTGCTTCATCTGCATCATTGTACGATGGAACAACCTTACTCGGTTCAGCTGTATTTGCTCAGTTGTCAGGTGACGCTGTAAAAAATGGAGCTGCACTTATCACAGGATTGAGCATCAGTGTTCCTGCTGGAACTTCCAAGACCATTACAGCCAAACTCGTATTGAACGATATTGGTGTAGGGGCTGGAGCTTCACAGAAGAACACTGCAACTTCACTTGACTCTGCACGATACTCAGATTCAACCGGAACAGTTACAACTGATGCAACTGACCGTGATGGAAATGAGGTGTACGTATTCAACTCAATCCCAACATTTGCTCAGGTTGATCTTACAAACTCAACTGTTGTAAACAGCCAAGCAACTGATCTCTACAAGTTCACTGTAACTGCTGACTCAAATGGAGATGTTTCTTTGAAGCAATTCAAGTTGACATCAACATGGAGCGACGGTGGTACAGCTGATACCATGGGTGTAGACACCTTCAAGTTCTACAAGAATGGTTCTGATATCACTACTTCTGTTCTCATCCAAGATGAAGATGGAAACTCTGTTGAGGGCACAGGTGCTTTCTTAGAGGCTGATTCAAACCTTATTGTTACTTGGGCTACTGAAGATGTGATCTCCGCTGGAGAAACAGTAACGTATGTTGTTCGTGGAACTCCAGTTGGATTCAGAACCGTTGGTGCTGATACTTCAGGAGATTCTGTAAGCTTCTACCTCGCTGCTGATACAGCTATCAACGCTGGTTCATACTTGAATGATGGAACTACTACAGCTACCATCGTCAAGACTCACACTTCAGCTGCTGCTGGAGATTCTGCCGGAGTGAGTCAAACACTCATTTGGTCAGATCTCAGTGCATCTGCTCACGTGACGACAACCAATGCCACATCAACAGGTGATTGGCACAATGGTTACTTGCAAGATGATCTCGATCTCGGATCTGAGACTTGGACCAAGTAACACCCAATTGATATAACTTCTCTGTAAAGAGAAACTATCATGACCAACAACTCGCGTCTTCGGACGCGAGTTTTGGTTTGTGTCCTCTCGGCGAGTAAAACGAAATTTGCTATACTCTCTGTATATGAAATTCAAAATCATTTCACTCTTCCTTATTCTCTCCTCTTTCTTTGCCATTCAGGCTGATGCCTCTGGTAGTTGGACGTTGAAAGATTTAGGAATGATTCAAGGACTTCGTTCTGTCGCAGTCTTGGGAGATCGGGTCATGGCTGTTGGAAATGCAGGGAATATTATTTCCTCATCTGATTCGGGGGGCACCTGGTCAGTCATCGATCAAAATACCAGTGTGTATTGGCGTGATATTGAGACGCTTGGAGATCACGTGTGGGTTGCAGGTGAAGGGTCTGCGATGCGTGAGTCACTGGATGGGGGAAGTACCTGGTCAAACGTGACGCTTGGAATTACAGAACATATCAATGACATGGATATCTCTGAATCTTATGGGTATTTAGTGGGAGCGAGTGGACGACTCATGACGTATAATCATGCGTCGAGTCAGTGGGTTTCAATTTCAACAACGCTCACAACCTTAGAGTTGAATCGTGTTCAAGATATGGGGGATGGAACCGCTTGGATTGTGGGAGCAAGTGGGTATCTTTATTATGGACATGAAGGTGGGTCACAATGGAGAACCATCGGACAGATCACGCAAGATGATTTGTATGGAGTATGGTTTAGATCCGCAACAGAAGGGTATGCCGTTGGGCGCAATGGAACGTTTATCCACACCACAGATGGAAATTATTCTTGGAGCACAATTGCGGTTGACGGACTTTCCTATCAGAATTTATATGATATTCAAGTAAATGGAGATCAGATGGTGGTTGTGGGTGATCAGATCATTCTTAAATCTGATGATGCCGGAGTGACCTGGACGTCATATCCCTATGCAGTTGAGGACTATACATTCCGCGGTGCCGTTATTTCCGATACAGGCATTTGGGTCGTGGGAACACAAGATGACGTACAGAGCATTGTTCTGTACTTTGAAGAGGATGAAGTAATCGTTGAGGAAGAGGTGGTTGAAGAGGAACCTGTTGTAGAAGAAGAAGCATCTGAGGCGGAACCGAGTCATTTGATTAAGCTTGCTTGTTCGACAGAAATAGCTTCAGAGGTAAATGATCCATGCCGTGCCGTTTACTATTACGCCACAGATGGGAAACGTCATGCCTTCACCAACGAGAACGTTTTTTTAACCTGGTTTGAAAATTTTGACGATGTTGTTGAAGTGAGTTCTGACTTCCTATCTTCCTTGACTCTTGGATCAAATGTGACTTATCACCCAGGAACACGCATGGTGAAATTTTTGAGTGTCCCAACGGTATATGCTGTTTCTGAGGGAGGAATTCTACGAGCAATTGAAAGTGAGAGTGTTGCAGTGGATTTATATGGAGATACTTGGAATCAACAAATTGATGACATTTCCGATGCTTTTTTGGGGAATTACTCGTTTGGAGAGGATGTTACTTCTATCATCGACTATGATGTGGATGAGGAAACAGCGAGCATCACTTCACTAGATGACAATTTCTAGGGAAATCGTTACAATACCGCATAGAAATATGCGGTATTTTTGTTTGGAACAGTTGGGAAAAATTGTGTGTAGCGGAGTGATGATCGCATCTCTTCTGTTATTCAGTTTTCCTGTCCATGCACGTGACGTGACGGATCGTTTTCGTGAAGAGCTTTGGTATCTCGATCAAATTTCTGCTCCGGTGGCATGGGACATAGAAACAGGTTCAGAAAAAACGATTGTGGCTATACTCGACGCGGGATTTGATTTAGATCACGAAGACTTAATCGGACAGTATTGGAGGAATGAGGATGAAATAGGAAATGATTCTGTTGATGATGATCAGAATGGGTTCGAAGATGATCTTATTGGGTGGGATTTTGTCGATGGAGACACAGATCCTTCGTCTGTTATTTATGAGGGGGTACGAGATTCTGTTGCCTCTCATGGAACAGTGATCGCTGGAATTATTGGAGCAACAGCAAATAATGGATTAGGAATTGCGGGAATCAATTGGGATGTGCGTATCATGCCTTTGCGAGTACTGAATGAGTTTGGGGCAGGGTCTACGGCAGATGTTCGTCGCGCCATTGTATACGCTGTCGAAAATGGAGCGGACGTTATTAACTTGAGTTTTACCTTTTCGCAAACGGATGTGCGTTTGCGCGACACGATTGAGTGGGCCCATGATCAAGGGGTGGTTATTGTGGCGGCTGTTGGAAATGGAAATAAGGATCTGAATACGGAAATGATTTATCCAGCCTGTTTTGATCATGAGATTGGAAGAAATATTGTGATTGGTGTAACAGCAACAGATGTGCAGGATCAAAAAGCATCATTCTCTAATTTTGGATCACGATGTACAGACATCGCTGCTCCAGGAATCGATATTTTTGCGAGCGTGTATCATGACGCCGAAGAGCTTGCATTTATCACCGCCTATGCTTCTCCTTGGGAAGGAACGTCATTGGCAGCCCCGATGGTTTCTGGAGCCGCTGCTCTGATGCGTTCTGCGTATCCAAGTCTTACACCAGATCAAATTAGAAATGCACTAAAGCTTGCTGTTGATCCTGTTGCAGAACGGTCACTTGCAGATCGATTAAGGCTTGGGGCTGGACGCCTGAATCTGGCTCGTGCACTTGAATATGCACAAATTTTTGCTGGACAGGTCTTATCAACTTCCCCTTCAAATCACATCTCATCGGATTCATTTGTGGTGGCACAAGGAAAAGGATCTGAGCCTCTTGTTCGGCGCGTGAATGGAAAAGGAGAGGTGCTTGCACAGTTTGATGCATATCACCCTGAGTTTACCGGAGGCGTCCGGATTGCGATGGGGGATGTTGATGGAGATGGGGAGGATGAGATTATCACCGGAGCAGGTCCAGGTGGAGGACCACAAGTTCGGATTTTTAATTTAAATGGTGTTGTTGAAGGTCAGTTTTTTGCATTTGATGAGGGAGGACGTTTGGGGATTCAAGTTGCTGTGGGAGATATAAATAATGACGGAATTGATGAGATACTCGTGACATCTGATGAAGGAGGAACAGGACAAGTGCGTATGTTTAATCATCATGGATATTTGAAGGGGGCATTTTTCCCGTTTGGAAGAACGGAGTCCGCTATTGAAATTTCCGTCGGTGATATCAACTCAGATATGGATCGTGAGATTATTTCTGTTCTTCAAACACAAAGTGATGGAACGGTGATGATCCATAGTGGATCTGGAAAGTATGTTGGGTCGTTCGTGGTGTTTAATAAGGAAGTAAATGCTTTGCATGTGGCGACCGCGGATTTGGATTCAGATGGCGTGGATGAGATTGTTGTTTCGAAAGGAAAAGGATTTAATCCTGAGGTCGGTTTTTATGATGCATCCGGAGTTCAGATCCGTTCCTTTTTCGTATTTCCTCATGAGTATCGAGGAGGGGTTCAAGTGAGCGCTGGGGATGTTGATCTTAATGGAATCGAAGAGCTTTACATTAGTCCAGAAAAAAATGGAGGACCACAAATCCGAATCTTTAATGGGAGTACAGAACTTATCGGTGGATTCTTCGCATTTAATTCATTGAATCGATTTGGTGCGGTTGTTGGTATTTAGTCATTTTATGAAAACACACACGGCTGTTTCTTGGATGCGCAAAGGAGTTCTTTTTTTATTTGTCTTTGCAAGTGCGTTTCCAGTTCATGCGCTCACACCAAACGATACCTATCTTTCGGATCAGTGGTATCTCACAAATATCGATGCGTACTCCGCATGGGATATTCACACAGGTGACGGATCTATTGTGGTTGCGGTGTTGGATACCGGTATTGACTTAGATCATCCAGATCTTGCGGAAAATATATGGGTGAATACCGGTGAGGTGGCAGATGATGGAATCGACAATGATGGAAATGGGTATATTGATGATGTACATGGATGGGATTTTGTAGATGATGACGGGAGCCCAATTCCAAATTCGGATGAGGCGTTCGACGAAGGAGCAATCTCTCATGGAACGGTGATTGCGGGAATTATTGGAGCGGTGGGAGATAACGAAGAGGGAATTGCAGGGATTAATTGGGACGTGCAACTCATGAGCGTTCGGATTCTTGATAATGAAGGGATCGGGAATTCCACCCTTGCTCGACAAGGAGTTGAATACGCAACCGCCATGGGGGCAGATGTTATTAACTTAAGTTTTACGGGGTTCGATTTTGATGATGCGCTTCGAGCTGTCATTCAAGATGCCTATGAATCTGGAATTGTGGTTGTTGCCGCAATGGGAAATTCAAATGGAGGCGGAATTAATATTGATGATCGTCCTATTTTCCCAGCGTGCTTTGGTGAACGTTCAGGTGAGGATTTAATATTGGGAGTTGCGGCAACAGATGTAAATGATATCAAAGCAGATTTTTCAAACTATGGCGCAGAATGCACAGACATTTCAGCTCCAGGAGAAAACATTTTTAGTGCCGTGTATCAAGATGATGAGTGGACCCCGTTTGCAGACGGCTATTATGAAGAAGGGTGGTCAGGAACCTCGATGGCTTCCCCGATGGTGGCTGGAGCTGCAGCCCTTCTCAAGTCTGCCTATCATTCCCTGACTCCAGACGATATCAAGACGATCCTGCGTCTTTCTGTAGATCCCGTATCTGCGACGGGGGATGCAGTTGGAAAAATGGGGGCAGGACGATTGAATCTCGCTAGCGCTCTTACATTAGCTACGTCTTTTGCCGACGTAGACGATGGAGGGACAAGTACCTCATCCGTACAGATGCAATCAAGTTATCGAATCGCAGTTGCTCCAGAGTCCGGGAGTCCTCCGATCGTCCAGGTATTCACCAATAGTGGAACCGAGATTGTTGCCTCCTTTGAGGCATATGATACTTCATTTACAGGGGGCGTTCGCTTGACAATGGGAGATGTGGATGGAGATGGGGCAGAGGAAATCGTGGTCGTGCCAGGTCCCGGAGGTGGACCGCAAGTTCGTATCTTTGATCTTGAAGGAAATCTTGAGAATCAATTTTACGCATTTGAAACAGAACTTCGATCAGGACTGTTTGTCGCGTCCGGCGATATTGACGGGGACGGAATTGAAGAAATCGCCGTGAGCACAGATGAGGGAGGTCAGGCACGTGTACGATTGTTTGATAAAGGAGGGAGTCAGATTGAAGCAACACTCTCACCATTTTCTGATATTGCTGGGAAACGCAGTGTCCGAGTCGCACTTGGGGATATAGATGGAGATAATGCGGACGAAATTCTCGTGACACTCGGTGGAGGACATGAACCATTAGTGCGAGTTCTTCAGCCAGATGGCACGTTTGTGAGCGAATTTCTTGCGTATGCACGCACCTATGACAAGGGGGTGTTTATTTCTAGCGGAGATCTTGATGGGGATGGTGATGATGAAATCGTGACAGGAACAGATACAGGTGGAGGCCCTCAGGTTCAAATTTATGATGGAGCGGGTGAGTGGCTTGGAACATTTTTTGCCTATGATTCTGGATTTCGTGGAGGAGTTCGGTTATCTGTCGGAAACTTGAGTGATTCTGGTGGGGCTTCTATCATTACAGCTGCAGGACCAGGGGGAGGACCTCATATCCGCGTTTACAATGGATATGCAACACTGATAGGAACTTTTTTTAGTGACAATGAAAGTGATCGTGGCGGTATTAACTCAGCCGCATGGGGTCTGTAAATTCTGCTATACTATTCCTATATGTCTCAAACATCTTCTTTCGAACATCAGAATATCTTGGTAACAGGTGGGGCTGGATTTATTGGCTCTCATTTATGTGAAAGTCTTTTACGAGATGGACACCGAGTTATTTGTGTCGACAACTTTTCAACGGGTGAAGCAAAAAATATCGAGACCCTTTTACAGAACGCAAATTTTCGATTCATTCGTTTGGATGTAAATCAACCTTTTGAACTAGAGTCATTTGCTGAGCTCGCAGCGTTCAAACTTCCTTATCAGGGAATTCAGCAAATCTATCATCTCGCCTGTCCTACATCGATAAAGAATTTTGATCAGTTTAAGATTCAAACACTTCTTTCAAACTCGCTTGGGAACTACTATATTCTAGAGCTTGCAAAAAAGTATCGTGCGCGAATTTTACTCGGGTCAAGTTCTGTCGTGTATGGAGAACGTCAAGATGGAACACCGCTTGTGGGAGAGGAAGAGAAGGGGATTGTTGACCATCTCACTCCACGAGCATGCTATGACGAAGGAAAGCGATTTTCAGAAACAATGTTTGAAACCTATCGTCAGGTACACAGTCTTGAGATTCGGATTGCACGTATTTTTCGTACATTCGGACCACGAATGCCACTATTTGACGGACAACTCATTCCTGATTTTATCTTGAATGCACTCGATGGAAAGGATCTCATCATGTATGGCGGTCGTGAATTTCGAACATCCCTTTCGTACATTACGGATGTGATTGATGGGATTGTCAGAATTATGGAAGCAAAGGAATATGCAGGTCCTGTGAATCTTGGAAGTGATGTAGATCTGCCGCTTGAAGATGTTGCGAACAAAATTATCGCGCTCACTGGATCGAGTTCTGTTATTGTGGATGGAGAGAATTTTGAATTTCTTTCTGAATTAGCACTCCCTCGTATTGATCGCGCAAAAGAGCTCGGGTGGTTTCCTCTTGTTCGATTAGAAGACGGGTTGAAGCAAACCATTGAATATATGAAAGCGAATAAGCTTTTGCTTTCAAATGTATGAAGATTCTAGCCATCATTCCAGCATACAATGAAGCAACGACGATTGCGGAAGTTTTGCAAAAAACGAAGCCGTTTGTCGATGATATAATCGTCGTGAACGATGGTTCAAGCGACCGTACGGCGGAGATTGCGAGAACAGCTGGTGTCCTCGTGGTAAGTCATGTGATCAATCGTGGGCTTGGAGCAGCGATTGGGACAGGATTTGCAGCAGCGCAAAAACTCGGTGCCGATGCCGTTATTACGCTTGATGCGGACGGTCAGCATGACCCTGCAGAGATTCAGAAATTTGTTCGAGCAATGGAGCAAGGGGCAGATGTTGTTATTGGTTCACGCATGTTAACAGGATTTGTTGGAATGCCGTGGTATCGGCGTATTGCACAAATTCTTGGAAACCTTGTGACGTTTTTTCTTTTTGGAGCTTGGGTGACGGACAGTCAGTCTGGATTTCGGGCCTTTACAAAATACGCATTAGGGAAAATAGAGATCAAAACGAACCGCATGGAAGTCTCATCAGAACTGATTGCAGAAACAAAACGTCACAAATTGACAATGGTAGAAGTTCCCATCAAAGCGATCTATACAGATTATTCATTATCCAAGGGGCAAAGTTTTTTTGTCGGGATTAAAACGCTGTTAAAGCTTGTCTTGAAACGCATTAGTCAGTAGCTATGTCTATTATCCAAATTGTCATCCTTGTCTTTTCTTTGTTTGCGATCACTCGTACAATCTTTCAATTCAAGCGGGGCGCACTGACCATTGCTTGGCTTTTACTTTGGATGCTCTTTTGGCTTGCGGTTGGATTTGTTGCTGTACTTCCACAGACCGCAGACGCCCTTGCACGTGTTGTAGGGGTTGGTCGAGGGGCAGATGTAGTGATCTATTTCTCCATGATTACTGTATTCTACCTAGTCTTTCGAATGTATGTAAAAATCGAGCAGGTAGAGAGCGAAATTACGCGTCTTGTTCGGAAGCTTTCACTCGATGATCTTCCAAAGGAAAAATAACATGCTTCCAAACGTTGCTATTATCTATCTCTCTTATAACACCCGGAAATATCTCCCGGACGTTTTTGATTCGCTTGAGAAACTCAACTACCCCAAAGAGAAATGTGAGATTGTTGTTGTTGATAATGACTCTAAGGACGAAAGTGTGGAGTGGTTGCATCAAAAACAAGGAATCACATTTTTTCCAAGTGGAGAAAACTTAGGGTTTGCAGAAGGAAATAATCTTGGAATAAAACATGCGTTATTGGGGGGAGCAGAGTATGTCTACCTTCTCAATGGGGATGCAAAGCTTCACCCTGATGCCCTTATGGAAGCCGTGAAGATTGCAGAGCAAGACAGAACGATCGGGTCTGTGCAGTCGCGTATCATGTTGTGGAAGTTTCCAGAAATAGTGAATGTCACTGGGGGCATGGTTCATTTTCTTGGTTTCGGGTTCGCACGAGATAATGGAAAAACCTGGAACAGGATCAAAGATCAATACGTCGACGGAGAGGAAATTACGTACAGTAGCGGCGCGGCGGTGTTGTTTCGATCCAGTGTATTGAAACACGTTGGATTACTTGATCCATTCCTTTTTCTTTATCATGAGGACCTTGAACTCGGGTGGCGCATTTGGCTTTCAGGTTTCAAAAACGTGTTGTCCCTCAAATCAATTGCCTATCACGATTACGAATTTAAGCGTTCAATCAAGAAATTTTATTGGATGGAACGTAATCGGATTCTTGTCCATGTGTCTCACTTACGTTGGTGGTCACTTGCACTCCTTTCACCGTTTTTGCTTTGTACAGAAATTGGACTTTTAGTTTTTGCGGTGAAAGGTGGATGGATCAAAGAGAAGCTACTCGTGTATCGCGATCTATTGAGTCCGCGTACGTGGATGTACGTCATGCGTAAACGTCGCGAGAGTCGTGCCCTTCGTCGAGTGGAGGATCGAGATATTGTGAAGCGCTGGACTGGTGCGATCGAACATCAAGAAACAGATAGTCTTGCCGTGCGATATGTGATCAACCCACTTTTATCAGGCATGTGGATGGTTTTGAAGGGGTTGATTCGTTAAAGGTATGAAAAAGAAACCAGTCACGATTGCACATGTTGTCTGCACCTATCCTCCGTATCGTGGAGGGATGGGGGGAGTTGCGTTTGAATATGTGGAGCGGTTGCGGGCCCTTGGATACAATGTGCATGTGTTTACCATTCGTGATCAGGAAGTGGCGGATGACCCTCGGCATGTTCATCGTATTCCTTCAATTGTGCATATTGGGAATGCAGGCATGCTCCCATCGCTCTTTCACCGGCTTGCAGGATTCGATCTTGTGCATCTGCACTATCCATTTTTTGGAGGGGCAGAGCCTGTGATTGTCCGAAAGGCGATGCGTCCTGATCAGGGACTCGTCATGACGTATCATATGGACGCGGTCGCAGACGGAATGAAAGGAGCAATTTTTAGTGCGCATCGTCGAATTTTATTTCCCTGGCTCATAAATAGAGTTGATCGAATTTTAGTGAGCTCCCTTGATTACGCAAAACATTCTGCTCTGGCAGAACTGAATGTGATGGATCGTGTTGAAGAACACGCGTTTGGTATTGATCTTGAGCGTTTCCATCCTGGAGAAGAGGAGGCATTGCGAGAACAGTACAGCCTCACTCATAACACCCCGATTATTCTTTTTGTTGGAGGCTTGGATTCGGCACATGCATTTAAGGGCGTTCCACAGTTGTTGGAATCGCTCAGTGGATTGGTTGAATATGAATGGAAATTAGTGATCGTTGGATCTGGAGATCTGAAAGAAACGTACCAAGCACACGCAGCGACACTTGGTCTCAAGGAACGTGTCATCTTTGCGGGGAGTGTTTCTTCTGAGGATCTTCCTCGATATTATCGACTTGCGGACTTCCATGTGTTTCCCTCAACAAAACGCGCGGAGGCCTTTGGTCTTGTTGCTCTTGAGGCAGCTGCTAGTGGGATTCCAACAATTGCCTCAAACCTTCCAGGTGTGCGGACAGTGGTCTTAGATGGAGATACAGGACTCCTTGTGCCCCCTGGGGATGTGGTTGAATTGCGAAACGCGATTTTACTCTTGTTGGAACAGGTCGATTTGCGAGAACGACTAGGAATGTCTGCTCGTGGAAATGCACAAAGAAAGTATGGTTGGGATCCCTTGATGGAGCGACTTTTAGAAACATATGACTCCGTGCTTCATCAAGAGTCAAAACGGCATTATTAGGTCTTGATATGAAAATTGGAATTGTAACAAATTTGTATCCGCCTGATGCAAGAGGGGGAGCTGAGCTTGTGGCTCAGCGTGTGGCAGACGCGTTGTATGAGCGCGGGCACGAGGTGTTTGTGTTGAGTACTCAGCCGTACGATGGCTTACGAAGTCTTTTTCCACGAATTCGTGAAAGAACACTTGAAGCGGTATATCGTTTTTTTCCACTGAATCTCTACTACTTGCGTGATGATCGCTCTATTCCATTTCCAGTGCGCCTGCTTTGGCATGTGATCGATTTATTCAGTATCGGAGGAGCACGCGCAATTCGATCTGTGATTCGTGATGAGAATCCTGAAATCATTATTACGCATAATCTAAAAGGCATTGGAGTATCGATTGGTCATGAGATTCAAAAGCAACATGTGCCACATATACATGTTCTTCATGATGTTCAACTTTCAATTCCAAGTGGACTTCTGTTGTATGGACAGGAGGATTCTTGGTTGAATAGATCATTTCTGCGTACATGGTACGAACGAGGTGTGCATCGAGAGATAGGTTCACCAGATTTAGTTCTTTCTCCATCCTCTTTTCTTTTAGAGTTTTATCATGCACGAGGGTTGTTTGTAGAGACGCGCTCTGAAGTGCTTCCAAATCCATTACCCCCTGATACAGTGATGTTGCGAACAGAGCGCTTTACGTCGCGTACCCAATTTCTCTATGTCGGTCAGCTCGAAGAACATAAGGGAATCCGTGAGCTATTAGATGCATTTGATCAAGTTGGAGAGGGAATGGAACTACATATTGCAGGTGAAGGAAGTTTGGCTGATGTCGTTTCCGCCCGAAGTGAGCTCAATACGAACGTCAGTTTTCATGGGTTTGTTTCACTCAATCATCTCATTCGATTATTGAAAACAACAGATGCCGTGATTGTTCCATCTACGTGTTATGAAAACTCTCCAACGGTCATTTATGAAAGTTTCTTAGTAGGAGTTCCTGTCATTGCTACACGGATTGGAGGGATTCCAGAATTGATCCAAGAAGGGGAGACGGGGGTTCTTGTCACACCAGGGGATATTGATGATCTTGCCCGCGCGATGAAAGAGGTTCATCAAGATCGAGATAAGTGGTGGGGAAAAGGAAAAGCTATTCGCAAGCAGGCTGAACAGTATTCCATTTCAAATTATGTTGACCGATTAGAGCAGTTCATTCAAGAACTCGTCTAAAGAGGTGTGATGCCTCTTTTTTCGTACAAAGAAAAAAGCGCTCTTTTATTCAAAGCGCTAGTGTACGGAGAGATCTTCGTGAGATGTGAAGGTTCCCTGTGGGGGAGGTGGTGGGGTTGTCGTGGTCGCCATGACAAGATGAAGGAAATTAGGCGAGTTTCGAAGTTCTTTGGGCATCTTGCGCGTGTATTCACGTACCTCTCTCACAATGACAACTGCGTCCTCTCCGTAGCGTTCGCTCATACGTGCGAGCGAGCCCTCAGGAAGAGCGCTTCTCCAGACGTGCCTCTCAGGGGTGGCACCAAGTGGTGAGTTGACGATAGTGAGCTCCGACAGAGAATTCAGAGCATCCAGTTCACTTCTGAACGTGGCGAGCACTTCAAACTCTGCAGTCTTTTGTCCTTTTTGATGTATCTCGATCAAGAAGAGGTACTTCATTTCATCTCCATCCTAGAGTGGGGGGGGAGAAAAGAGACTATCAGGGTTAGGGGGTCTGGTCAACCCCAAAGTTATAGCGAAAGAGATAAATTTCTCCGTCTCCAAGACTACGCCAGTCATCCGCAGTCGCTTTTGCCGTTTCAATGATTCTTGGGGCATCCCACCAGTAATTGTTTACGAGGAAGAAGAGTGTGTTTATATCTCCGTGCTCAGGAGCAAGTTCGAGCGCTTTAAGAGCTGTTGCGCGTGTTGGGGACGCATTCATGGCGAGGAAAAATTCGTAGAGTGGACCGCCTGTTGGAATTGGATAGAAGAAGAGATCGCCATAGTAGCGAAAGCCGATCTCTCCGATGGCTCCCGCTGAAACAGATTGGTTTGCCAAGGCAAGATAGGGGGCTCCTGCCGCCAAGGACTCGACAAGATACACCGCATCGATATCCGACTGACTGACATTGAACCCACGGTTTGTTTCATAGGCATCGCGACGTGGGTAGCTCAGATAAAAACTACTTCCCGCAAAGGTGATCAGGATGGCGAGTACGGACGCACGGAGAACAATTGGGTGAGACTTCGTGTTCACAAAGAGGTGCCCTAGTCCCAAAATGAGTAGTGGAGTCAGGAAGAAATGAATAAGTGGGAGAAGACGTCCAGCGTAGTTTCCACGCTCGTAATCAATTAAAAAGGTGAATTCTAAAAACGTGGACATGATTAAATAATTGACCGTCAGAGCCAGAACCATCAAGAGAAGTGCGCGAAAACGTTTTGAGAGATCTTTTCGATATTCCATCCAGGCAAACCCTGCGATCAGAACCAAAATCAACAGGGTGTTCAATCCATACAAATACACAAGATCCAAAAGTGGAGAGAATCGATTTTCAAAAAAGACGTTGAAATTAAAAGCGGTAAGCCATCTAAGCGGATTGAGCGATTCCCAATTTAAGGAAAGTGCTTGATTGCTCACAAGGCTATTCATCACGAAGGAGAGTGGAAGGACAATACAGGCAAACACCCCAAGAATCATTCGCACAATTCTATTTGTTTTTGGAGTTCGAGGGTTTGTGCGACTTGGGTCTGTTGTGAGAAACATAAAGTACAGGAGGGCTGGAATTCCTGCGATGGGGTGGATGAGCGCTGTTGCACCGGCCCCGAGAGCTAGAATACGAAGGCGAGGATGTTCTTGATCGAGCAAATAAGGAACGGAGGCAAGGATCAGGAGAAGTGTCCAGAGATTAGCGAGTGCTTGTGGGGTGGTCACGATAAATTGCGAAAGCGGAAGAAGGAAAATTCCTGTGAGGGTGAGCATGGAGATGGAGCGCTTGCGAGTGATGTGGACTGCTGCAAAATACCACGCCATCGGGAGCAAGAGTGAGGCAAGAAAGGGGACGAGAAATGTGTCTGCGAGGTCAATGGAGATGTTAAACCCATGATGGGCAAAGAGCACAAGGGCATACTGACCAATATAATAAAACGGTTTTGGACTGATTGTACCGAACTCTGCAAGATGCATCTCGGTTGCTTTATGAATAAATGAATCAAATCCAAATCCGAGCGGAAAGACAAAGGCAACAACAGAGAGGGTGGCAAATAACAGGAGGCTGATTCCAACTAGACTGAGGGCACGCTCTTTTCCTCGCCATAAAAGAGCAAACACAAGTGACGTCGCAAGAAGAAAGAGGACGAATAGACTTCCTGGCAGTCGTTCCCACACAGAGCGAATCCCTTCTGTGACCGGGTGATTGAGAAGCGTAAGAAAAAAGAGCGTAAAGGTAAAAACAAGAGCCGTCATCACAACCCAAACAATGCCTGGAATGCGATGTCGACGCGTATGCCAAAGATCATGTGCATGCGCAAAAAGTGAACGGGAAGGAAAACGTTTCGTTACCCAAAGAATCAGTGGTGGAGTTAGGAAAATGAGGGTGAGAACCAGTGTTTGAGTGATTTGCCAGACGTAATAACTGCCAGTGAGGACAATCAAAATGACTGACAAAAGTACCCAAATTCCAATCCACCAACGAAGAATCGCTTTTTCGGATTTGACTAAGACACCTCCAAGTTCCCAGCCAAATACTCCGAGATAGAAACACAATAAGACAATCCCGAAGGTTTGGCTTTCAATCAAGGCACTGTTTAAGAAAAACAACGCTAGAAAGAGCACTGAAAAAATGATAAGCTGAATTCGTTGGAGCATAGTATTGAGCTCTATTTTACCAGAGATCCTCTCAAAACTCGATGAGAGACCTCTTCTTCTATGTTTGAACGGAATCCACATAAGTTGTATCCACATGACCATGTCATGCGATATACGTTCATTCCACTCATTCCACATTTTGTTACGCCGAACATGGTAACGATGTTTCGAATTGTGATGACACCCATCGTTCTTTGGTTTTTATATCTTGGGAATTTTCAAATAGGAGTTCCTTTATTTCTCTTTGTGGCATTTACTGATGCGATAGATGGCTCGCTTGCCCGTCTGAGAGAACAAGTAACTGACTGGGGAACGTTCTACGATCCACTTGCAGATAAGATTCTGATTGGGTCTGTGATTCTTCTCGTGGTTGTACAGCATGTCAACATTCTCTTTGCATTGCTAATTGTGGGAATTGAAGCATTGCTTCTTGTGGGTGGGTATGCACGAAAAAGAAGTGGGAAGACGATCGGTTCGAATATTTTTGGAAAAACAAAGATGTTCTTGCAGGTGATAGGAGTCCTTCTCCTTCTCATTGCGCTTTGGGCTGGATTTGATCTCTTTATTCCGATCTCTGTTGGAACGCTATCTCTCGCGATTGTGTTTGCTGTTATTAGTCTTTTTACGTATGGCCTCTAAAGATCGATTCCCGTTTCAACATGTGTGGATGGGGTTGATTGCCCTCCTCTTTTTGGTGGGGAGCTTGGTTTTGATGAATCCTGCATACGTGTTTGTTTCACCTGACGAGACCGCAAACGGTTTTTTTGCCGAACGAGTTGCACAAACATTGATTCCTCAAGGAGAGCAGAATGATCTTTTGCAAAGCTTTGATCGTCTTCATCCACGTAGTACGCTTGTGCTTGAGGGGAGGGTGGTTCCAGGAAGCTTTCTTGGACTCCCTGTTCTTTATGGTTTTTTTGTGATGATTCTCGGGTCAAAAGTTCTTTGGTTTCTCACGCCTCTCCTCACTATTATTGCGGCGTTTGCCTGGAAGAAGCTCATTGCACGATTTACCTCTGATCTTGTTGGTGCACTGGCGTTCGCTCTGTTTCTCCTTCATCCTGCAATTTGGTATTACACCGCGCGTGGCCTCATGCATAACGTGCTCTTTCTTGATCTGCTTGTATTGGGAGCATGGTTGTGGGTGAATAGACCGATAGGAAGAGGTAAAACTCCTAGCATCTGGAATGAACTCTTTGCAGGGCTATTGATTGGGCTTACATTTTTTGTCCGAACTTCCGAGGCATTGTGGATGACAGGAGCACTTCTACTGGCGGGACTTATTTGGTGGAGAACTATTTCTTGGGGGCGTTTGCGTGCAGGAATGTTTGGATTAACGGTCGGGATCGCATTACTGTTGTTGATGAATACCCTGACGTATGGTTCTGCGTTTACGACAGGCTATACGATTGGATCTACTCCCGTGATCGATATTCCAATCACGGACTCAATTGATTCCGTTGCCCTTCTTCCATTTGGATTTCATCCAATGAATGCCTGGAGACATTTTTTAGCGTACGGTGTTACGATGTTTTGGTGGATCTCGTTACTCGCACTCCCAGGATTCTTTTTGCTCCTCGCACAAAAGGCACATCGTCGCACGTTGCGTTTTGTGGTAGCTCTTGCAACAGGGATCAGTATCTGGCTTGTGTTTATGTACGGAAGTTGGGAGATTCATGACAATCCAGATCCAACTCAAATTACGATGGCAAACTCCTATGTGCGTTATTGGTTGCCGATGTATGTGTGTGCGACACCCATGGTGGCCATGACGATCCGGTGGGTGTCTTCTAGAGGGCGAAGTACACTCACACGAGGATTGATCATTGCGACGTTCTTGCTTGCAGTGATAGGGCTCAATGTAAACGCGACATTCCTTCAAGGACAAGACGGACTTCTCAAGATGCGTGCAGAAGTTCTTCGTGGAGCTGAAATACAAGAATCTGTATTGCGCTATACAGAAGTGACATCTGTGATTATTGTCGATCGCGCAGATAAATTATTTTTCCCGCATCGATCCGTTTGGTATCCTTTGCGAGACGAGGCAACCTATGAGGCCATGCCTGCACTCGTTGAAGAATCCGGTCTGTATTATTATGGAATTACGTTTCCAGAAGAGGATCTTACATATCTCAATGAGTCGCGTTTGAAGCGGATGAATCTTGGGATCGAACGGATTGAAACATACGATGAAGAATCTCTTTATCGCATTAGTATAACTCCATGAAATTTTTAACTCGAATCATTCAGCTCTTTATCGTTGCCATTCCCATAGGGATTATGTGTTGGTTACTCAGTCAGTGGATTGTGCCCTCTGGTGGATTTTTTGTTTCTCATGTTGTAGGAGAGGATTCTCCGTTTGTGGATGCCTTACAACCAGAAATAAGAGTAGCTGATGTTGAGAAATCGAACGCAGGGGAATCGGTTCAGGCGATTCTCGAGGATCCCGTTTTTTTCTTTGTTCACCCGCATCGGGACTTTTTTGATGAGGTTGTGATTGATGTTTGGTTTCAAAATGAGACAGTCCCCATTGTTGAACTTGGTGGGCTCGTGAGAACAAATCCAGATGTGTACTCTCTGTTTCCTCTACATAATCGTCTGATTGATGAATCGACATGGAGCCGTATGGATGAAGGGGGGCTTGTGCTGTTACAAAAAGAGAAAACATACGATTCAATCTCTTCATTTTTGGCTGATCCACCTGCACAAGATGCGGTAGCGGTATATCGCACAGAGCTTGATGTTTCGTATCGGCTTGAGGGATATGTGCCAACACAAGAGCTTCAGCAAATCGATGTCTCTCTACGTGGGCACCATGAATTTAAAACCTATATCAAGAACGAGGTGCTTGATTTTACATTCTATTACATGGATATGAATCGTGATGAAGGGGCTGATGTGGTCCAGATCACGGTGTTTAATGAGGCGGGTCAGCCTGTGGCTGAAGCTCGCGCGGCAGACGATGGAAATATCCAGGACGATTCCTCTGTAGATCAGGGATTGAAGGAGTTGCACCTGACGGCCTATGGGTTACCTGAGGGGGTCTATAAAGTTGTGATGAATGTTCCGCGGGATATATTCTTTCGAAAAATCGTAACTCCTCAACAAAAAATTGTTTTTTTGAATACGGTATTTATTGGAGATGAAGTTGGCTTTAAAGATTCAGGGACAGGGGGGACATTTTACACGCAGTCAAAACGGCTTCGTCTTCAAACCAGGCATGCAGAAGGTGTGCAAACGCTGGTCGCAGGATCTCAAACACTTGAAATTCAAGAGCCCTATGTATGGTACGTTCTCTCTTTTGCGGGAGAGGGGTTAGAGAAGGTCACACTTCCAAAAGGAGATGTTGAAATTGTAACCGAAGGGACCTATTCTTTTTCACCGTCACAGTACTTTAATCCTGATCCTGTTTCTCTGAACTCCTATACCACCATCGAACAATTAGGTGTTTCCTATGTTCTTGCTAAATATGAATCTCCTCGCAAGGAAGGAAATTGGCTTGTGGCACGCGTTCGATTTATTGCCTGGGATTTGTACCAAGAATCGCAAACATGGAAATTTAGTTTCTCAACCCCTCTCATCAAGGAGCTCGACGCGAGCTTGTTGATTCATCAGATTGATATCTTGTTTAATCAGTACTAGTTATGGTCTGGAAGCAGAAAAAAATGGAGCCGTTGGTCGTCATTTCCCGTACAAGTTTTTTGGTTTCCTTACTCTCCTATCTTCTTTTTTGGTTGGCAGACATCATTCAACCAGGATTCGTGTCACGCTATTTTTCTGTCCATATCTTTTTATTTGCCGCAATTCTATCCGGGTCGCTCTGGGTGTGGGTGATGGAAGATTACGTTGAGCGAAGAGGGGTTCATATCTTAATAGCTCTTACTTTCGGTCTCGTCCTAGCTATGTTAACCTGGGGACTAATCGAAGATGTGGGGATCTATCGCTTAATTTTAGGACTTCTATTGTTTCTCTCTCCTTCTCTCGTGTATCTATTTATCAAGTCATGATATGGATTTAAAACCCTGGAAAACACTCTCCTCAGAAGTGATTAACGAAAACCATTGGAGCTCATATATCCATAATACATTTGAGACTCCCGATGGTCACACAGGAGACTACTATTACATGAAGACCCCTGTTGGTTCTGTGATGGTCGTTCCTGTTTTGAGTGATGGGCGTTTAGTATTGCATCGAGAGTACCGGTATATTTTTAATCGCATCAGTCTCGCCTTTCCTTCTGGAGGAATAGAAGTTGGTCAGTCTGCTTTGGAAGCCGTTGTCGTAGAGTTGAAAGAAGAGTCTGGATATTCTGCAAAATCTATCGAGATGGTTGCAAAGCTCGCTCCATCAACGGGAATTTTGCAGGAATACACAACGTATTTCTTTGCAACGGATTTAGAAGCAGGAGAAACTCAGCCCGAGGAAGCAGAAGAATTTGAACAGGTGCTTATGACTATTGAGGAAGTAGATGAGGCCATTAGCTCTGGTGAAGTTTGGGACGGGTTTACGGTCTGTGCCTGGCAGTTGATGCGTGAGCGTGTTGTGAATTATCGAAATACACTATGAAAATACTTTTAACCGGTGGAGCTGGGTTCATGGGCTCTAACATGATTCATTACTTGTTACGAACATATCCTGATGTGGAGATCGTCAATTTTGATGATCTGACCTATGCAGGAAATCTTGAGAGTTTAGCGGACATTGCGGATGATCCTCGGTACACATTTGTGAAAGGGAGTATTAGTGATGCAGAAGCGGTTGAGCGTGTTGTCGAAGGGGTCGATCTTATCTTAAATTACGCCGCTGAGACGCATGTAGATCGGTCTATTTTAGAGCCAAAAGCATTCATCGATACAAATATTTACGGGGTGTACAACATTTTGGAGGCCGTGCGAAAACACAACATTCCACGCTATGTACAGATCTCAACGGACGAAGTGTTTGGGGCAGTGATGGAAGGGGAGAGTGACGAGGGTTCCAAGTTTGAGCCACGATCACCCTACTCAGCTTCAAAGGCTGCGGGAGATCACTTATGTCAGGCATATGCGACAACGTATGGAACGCCGGTCATCGTCACACACTCTTGCAACTTCTATGGACCGTATCAGTTCCCTGAAAAACTCATTCCGCTGTTCACCATGAATCTTCTTGAGGGAAAAACTGTTCCTGTCTATGGAGATGGAATGCAGATTCGTGAATGGATTTATACAGAGGATCATTGTCGAGCGATTGATGTGATCGCGCGAAAAGGAAAAATGGGCGAAGTCTACAATATTGGAACGGGGTTCCGTGAACCGAATCTTGATATCACGCAGAAATTATTAGAGCTTACAGATCGTGGACAAGACGCGATCGAATATGTGGAAGATCGTCCCGGCCATGATCGACGGTATGCGATCAATTCAAACAAACTCCGTACGGAACTTGGGTGGGCTCCGCAAGTAAGCTTTGAAGAAGGGCTCGCCAAAACAGTTGAATGGTATCGTGCAAACCAAGAATGGGTGGACCGATGCCGAACAGGGGCATATAAGGAGTATTACGAAAAACAATATGGAAAACGATAATATGAAAATTCTCATTTTTGGAAAAGGATACATGGGGGAGCGATGTGCTCAAGCTTGGGGAGAAGAAGCCGTCTTGTCTGACGTCCATGTCAATTCAGTAGAAGATGCCTTGAATGAAATCAATCGGGTGAAGCCGGACGCCGTATTCAATGCCGCTGGAATAAAAGGAAGACCAAACGTGGATTGGTGTGAAGACCATCAGATCGAAACGGTGCGCGGAAACACAACCATGCCACTGTTGCTTGCAGACGCGTGTGCGCAAGCGGGAGTGTACATGCTTCACATGGGGTCAGGATGCATTTTTTATGGAGACGCTCCGCATCCGGATAATGCCTGGCGTGAGGACGATTTTGGCAATCCAAGCCCCGTGTACTCTCGTAGTAAGTGGGCGGCAGACCTTGCGCTCTCATCCCTTCCAAACGTTGGGATCGGTCGAATCCGCATGCCAATCGATTGGATGCCAGCTCCAGGGAACCTCATTGATAAACTTGCGGCGTTTTCAAAGGTGATTGATGTGGAAAATTCTGTGACGATTGTCGACGATATGGTAGATGTGTTTCATCAGTTGCTTGAAAAGAACGCAGAAGGAATTTTTCATGTGACAAATCCCGGAACGATGAAGCACCGTGATCTTATCGGGCTCTACGAAGAACTTGTTGATCCAACGCATACAAATGAATGGATTGCGAACGAGGAGCTTGTTGCTCAAGGTCTTGCAACAAAAGGACGATCAAATAACTTCTTGGCATCTGAGAACCTTGCCAAGTTCGATATAGTCATGCGTCCTGTTCAGGAAGCTTTACGTGAGACGCTCGAGAAGTATGCGGCAGCAAAGAAAGAAGGAGGGTGCTGTACTCCAAGTGGAACATGTAGCTGTTAATCAAACAAACCAACAAAAACCGAGCAAACGCTCGGTTTTATGATTGACAAAATCGATCCGCTCGACTATGTTTATGCCTGGCATAAGCCAGACCAACGCGCCTTCAGAGGTGCACATATTACCGTGCCTGACACGGATTGAAGAGGTTGATGATGTCTGAAGTACACGATACGTATGCAGGAGCATATGACTGGCTGCTCCGCAATGCCCCGCGGTTGGCGATGCAGGCGGAGATTGGGGAGTTCGAGGAATTCCCTCAGACGGGTCAGCTCGTCGAGGATTCCGAGGATCCCCCGTCCAGGTGGGTCGTGGGTACCGACGCAATCGGGCGTCCGGACGGTCGTTTCTACCGCGTGGTGAACGTGGTGACGAAGGTGGGGTCCGGTCGTGAGGTCACGGCTTGGGAGTCTCCGATGGTGGTTGACGAGGGTGGGTACATCCTGCTCATTGTCGACAACGAGTCCGGGGACGTACTCGTGCGTGCCAAGGCGGAGCCCGGCAACATGGGAGTCGTCCTCAAAGACGGTTCTCAGAGTCGTGTGCTTCTGAGTCCGCCCTTCCAGGCAAGTATGGCCAATATGAATGCACATGGTTCGCGCGTTCCATTGATCGTGATCGTCCGTGGATTCAAGGAATGGGAACTGGCTTCGGAGGACGGCGGAAGGTTTTTCGAGAAGGAGAACCAGTATGGACTCATGGTGACGGATCGTGAGCTGATCGACCACGCGACCGCTCGATCGTCGAATCCAGATGACTTCATATGGGTGTCTCGTGAGACTCTTCGTGAAGCCCGACGCAGGAAGCTCCTCAACGGACATCTGCGCAGTGCCATGTCGCTGCTCGCCTGAACAAACGACATCTAGGTTCTTCCCTCTACAAGCTTCAAAAGGGCTTGTAAAGGAAAACACCTGGGTACGCTTGCAACCTGAAATATGGTTGCTTTTTCTTTATAGATTGACCTTTTTCTTTAAAAAGGAGTAAAGTCCTAAAACTATGAAAGCACTTATTGCAGCTGGTGGTCATGCGACACGGCTTCGCCCAATTACCTGGACACGGAACAAACATCTTATTCCGCTCGCGAATAAGCCTATGCTTTGGTATGTTCTCAAAAAGATTACAGATGCCGGTATCATGGATATCATTATTAATGTGAATCCTGGTGAGGTGAAGTACATGAGCGAGAATTTGGGCGATGGGTCTGAGTTTGGAGCGAAGATCACATATTTGGAACAGCGTGGAGGAGCGAAGGGGCTTGCGCATGTGGTAGCCAACGCAGAAGAGCATCTCAAAGGAGAACGGTTCCTGTTCTTTCTTGGAGATAATATTATTCTCGGTTCCATCAATCAGTTTGTTGATCGATTTCAGAACGAAGGGCTTGATTGTATGATCGCGCTTTCTCATGTAAAGGATCCACAACGTTTTGGTGTCGCAGAATTTCATCCGGACGGAAAACTAAAATCAACGATTGAAAAACCAGAAAATCCTCCATCACCATTTGCGGTGACAGGAATCTATCTCTTTGATGAAAAGTTTTTTGACGCGTACAAAACGATTCAACCTTCATCACGAGGTGAATACGAAATTACGGACGTGATCACGTGGTACATTAACAATGGAACTGTCGGTCATGAAGAGATTACTGGCTGGTGGAAGGATACAGGAACCCCGGACGCCCTTATTGAGGGGAATGCGCTTATCATGGATGATACGCCTCGTGAAGAATATTGTGTTGATTGTCAGCCTCATGAAGACGCTCAGATTCAAGGTCCTGTAGCGATTGGGGAAGGAACGGTCATTACCGCAGATTGTATGATTCGTGGGCCAGTGGTGATTGGAAAGAATTGTAAAATTACTTCAAGCTATATTGGACCGTATACCGCTATTGGAGATGGGGTTGTGATTCATGAAACAGAAGTTGAACACTCCATTATTTTTGAAGGAGCATCCATCGACACGACACGACGCATTGTAAACAGTCTTATCGGAGTGAACGCACAGCTTGTTGACTACAAGCGAACACATCCAAAAACAGGTCATCGGTTGATTGTTGGAGATAATAGTTTTGTAGAGCTTTAATAAAATAAAAGAGAGCCAGCAGGCTCTCTTTTATTTTTGAAGTTCTCGTGTCCACCAATTCCATGTCTCCCCGTTTTTTTCAAGAAGGTGGAGGTTCTGCCCATTTTGATCGATCCAGAAGAAACCCGTAATCCCTTGGCTTAAAGTTGTTTGCGAGAGGATGGTTGTGTTGTCGATGTTTAAACTTTCAATGATTCCGTCTGATTGATAGAGAATCGTGGATGACGCTGGGTACCAATCAAGAGCCGTAATGGATTTAGAAAGACGTGTAATCGTTTGGTTTTCATGGATGGATCGGATATAGCGTTTGAGGTCATATCCGGTCGAATACAGAAGTGTATTGTTATCCGAGTTCCATTTCCAAAGACGAGCTTCTTCGTTTAGGAGGATCGGCTGATCTTGGTTGGAAAGATCGATGAGGATCAGTCGACTATGTTGCACATCTTGAAGTCCAAGAATCCCAGAAGGAGCTTCTACGAGTTGATAGGCTCCTAAAGGAAGGTAGGTGATAATTGAGGCGGTTCCTCCAATGTAAGATGAAACAACAGATCGGTTATTACTTTCAGAAAGGATGATGCGTTGATCTTTATAGGTGGTAACCAGTTTTGCCTCAACAGGAATTAACTCTACTGTTCCGCTATGAACAGCAATGCGAGTGATTCCACGGAGAGAATCTGTATAGAGAATTTCCTCATTCTCAAGATCCCACCAATAGGATTGAACTTGCTCTGCTTCCTCAGGAAGCTCGAGAGCAAATCCGTCTGAAACACGCGTAACGTGTAAGTCACTTTGAGTCCCATGTGTTTCAGACAAGAGAAGATAGCCGCCATCTTTTGACCATGTAAGGTTATGTTGATTACGTGCATCGTAGGGGAGACGCATAAGAAGTCGCTTTTCTTCTTTGGTGATATCAACAAGCCATACTTCAAGCCAGGAACTCTCTTGAGTGACATAGGCAAATCGATTCGTAGGGGGATGTGGAGTAAGAATTGATCCAGGAAGGACCTCTTGAAGTTCAGGTTGTGTATCTAAAAAGAGCGTGATTGGACCGATGACTCTTGCTTCACGACTTTTAAATTCTAAGTGTGTTTCCCACGGGAGATAGCCTGTTTTTTCAAGTGACACTAAATGTTCTCCTGGGAGAATCGTTTCAATAACGGCAGGAGTTCTGTCAGAGTTTGTGGATGCATCAATCAGGACAGTTGCGTTTCTTGGAGTGCTTGTAACACTCAGCACGGCTGTGTGCACGATGCGGCCATGAGCGAGATCAAAACGATACCCAGCCGTGTACAACACCAATAGTGGCGCAGAGATTAAAAACGCAAAAACAAAGAGGAGAAAAAGGATGAATCTAAATGATTTGGACATATCACCTCCCATTGTATATCCTGTAAGAATCTATGGCGATACATACACGCTCATTTCCGCGCTCAACGCTTATCCTTTCAGTCATTCTTGTTGGGATCATGACGTTTAGTCTCGGATATTTTATCGGAGAGTCACGAGGAGTTCGTTCTGTTGTTCCAACAGGAGAAGGACAAGTAAGTGGTCAAGGAGAGATTCCGTCCTATTTATCAAAGGACGTAGATTTCAGACAGTTTTGGGATATCTGGAACTTTGTCAAAGAGGAGCATTATCGTCAACCTGTTTCAGATGTTGAGTTGTTTTACGGAGCGTTGAAAGGCATGTTGGCAGGGCTAGATGATCCTTATTCAGTGTATTTTGATCCAGAAGAGGCAAAAGCCTTTGCTTCAAGTTTAGAAGGATCATTTGAGGGGATTGGAGCAGAGATTGGGATCAAAGAGGATCGTTTGCAGATTGTCGCTCCACTTGCTGGAATGCCTGCAGATCTTGCTGGACTCTTGCCTGGAGATTGGATTGTGTTAATTGATGGGACAGACACGACGGGGATGAGTGTAGAGGCAGCCGTGATGCTTATTCGTGGAGAAAAAGGAACAGAAGTTGTTTTGACCATCAGTCGTGAGGGGGTGGATGAGTTGGTGGATGTTTCTATTGTGCGTGACAAGATTGTTGTCGACAGTGTGAAATGGAGTATCGATGATCAAAATATCATGAAGATCTCTATTTCTACATTTAATCATGACACCATGGATTTGTTTTCTGAAGCAATTCAAGAAGCGCTGTCTGCGGATGTGAAAGGAATCATTTTGGATCTAAGAAGTAATCCAGGGGGGTTACTCACAACAGCTATTGATATTGGGTCTGCATGGGTGGGGTATGATCCAATTCTTATTGAACGAAATCCAGTGGATACACAAACATTTAAAGGAGTGACTGCTCCCCGACTTCAAGGGATCCAAACGGTTATTTTGGTCAATGGAGGGAGTGCTTCTGCTTCAGAGATTGTCGCAGGGGCCCTTCAGGATTACGGATACGCGACGCTTGTGGGAACACAGACGTATGGGAAAGGATCCGTTCAAGATTATCGAGAGCTTTCAGATGGTTCTGCATTCAAAATTACAACAGCCTCATGGTATACACCTGATGGTCGATCAATCAATGAAGAGGGAATTGCCCCTGACGTTGTTATCGATTACACCCTTGAGGATTATCAGGCTGGAATCGATCCACAGTATGATGTTGCCCTTCAAATTATCTTAGGAATTTATGACTACCAAGAAGTCGTTACCACACCGACGACAAACTAACATAAGAAAAGAAACTCCAGGAAAAGCTCCGGGGGTTCGTGATCCTAAAAAGGAACCTGTCCAGAGGGAGATCTCTGCTGGGGGGATTGTGTTTCAAAAATCAGGAAACAGTTTAGTGTTTGCGGTGATGAAAGATTCCTATGGGAAGTGGACGTTTCCAAAGGGGCATGTAGAAGCAGGGGAAGATATTGAAGAAGCGGCTGCTCGAGAGACGCTTGAGGAATTAGGGTTGGAGCAGGTTCGCTTATTAGATTATATTGGAAAAATTGATATCTGGTTTCGTGATAAGTTTCATAAAAAGGGTCAGTTGATCCATAAAGATATTCATTACTACTTGTTTCAGTCTCCTATGGGGAGTGTCTTGCACCCTGATCCGGAGGAGCATGTCTATGAGGCAAAATGGGTGCCCCTGAGCAAAGTCGAGAGAGTTTCGAGCTATCCAGACATGGTTCCGATCGTAAAAAAGGCCCTTGAGCTTGTGAAAGAGCTCAGAAAGTAGTTCTATTCAGGTATATGAAACTCACATTAAGTGGACGTGTTGAAAAAGGAGAGGGGATGGCTACGCGCTTAGGGTGCCCAACGGCCAATATTGCGATTGAACAAGGAGTCTTAATTCCTGCCCTTGGAGTCTATGTGGGTGAGGCAGAAATCGAAGGAGCGCGTCATAACGCGCTTATTTGTATTAGTGATGGTCGAACGGGATATAATTTGAAGATGGAAGTACATTTACTTGGGGTAAAACAAGATCTTATAGATAAAAGAATTGATGTTGTCCTTTACGATAAATTACGAGACATTATTCCATTCCCTGGAGATGAAGAGATGGCTGTTATGATTGCAGAGGATATGGAGCAAGCAAGACTTTGGGCACAGGGGCGATAATCACGAGTCTATGAAACGAGTCATTGTTGTACATTGTTGGGATGGGTACCCAGAATATTGTTGGTATCCATGGCTCGTGCGTGAGCTCGCCAGTTGTGGAATAGAAACAGTTGTGCCTTCCATGCCAGAAACGGCATTTCCAAAACAATCTTCGTGGGTCCCACTTCTTGCAGAGATTATTGGAAAACCAGACCTGGAAACAATTCTTGTGGGACATTCAATTGGATGTGCCACCATTATGAGATATCTTGAAACACTTGGGGAAGGGGAGCAGATTGGAGGGGCTGTGTTTGTTGCAGGGTTTACAACGGATCTTGGGTTCAAAGAAATCCATAATTTTTTTGAAACTCCTCTTGATTTTCATGAAATACAAAGCCATCTTCCACAACTTCTTGTGATCCATTCTGATGATGATCCCTATGTGGATCTTTCCTATGCGGACGTTTTTGTAAGTGAATTTGAAGCGCAAAAAATTGTGCTTCAAGGAAAGAAACACTTTTCTGGGCCAGTCGATAAAGAGGAATCTTGCACGACGCTCCCAGAAGCCTTAGAGGGAGTTATGAACATGCTCTAAACCCTAGCTATTTTCAAAATTTTGACACCGTGCTAATATAATCCCCGTAAAACTTAAGTTTTCTACATATGGCAAAAATGACTAAGAGTCAGTTCATGACAGCTTTCGGAGAGATGTTCAGTATTTCTAAGAAGGAAGCAGGAGAGAAGTGGGATGCATTTGTTGCAATGGCCTTGAAAGAGGTTCGAAGCGGCGGAGAGTTTCCACTCCCAGGACTCGGAAAGCTCGTAAAGAAGGACCGTGCAGCACGCATGGGACGCAATCCTTTGACTGGTGAATCTATCCAGATTCCTGCAAAGACTGTTGTAAAGTTCCGTGTTGCAAAGGCAGCAAAAGACGCAGTACTTTAAACAAACCAATAAGAAACCGCTCGAAAGGGCGGTTTTTTGTTTGGTGTGCTAGGATAGTCCTATGTCTGAAAAGAAAAAAACACAGAAGGCGATGTTGATCGATCTGATTGCGCCAACCATGAATAAGCACCAAGCAATGGATCGCTTGGTTGAGCTTGAAGAACTTGTGAATACCTTTGGGGGAATCGTTGTGGTGAAAACTTGGCAGAAGCGATTTCATCCACACCCAAAAACGTTTATTGGAACCGGGAAGGTGACGCTTGTGGGAGAAGAGGCACGTGAGCTTGGAGCGAATATTCTTATTTTGAATGCCCAGCTCAAACCTCGCCAGATTTATGAACTCTCTGAACTTCTGCGACCGTACGGAATGCAGGTATGGGACAGAGTTGATTTGATTTTGAAAATTTTTTCCAAGCACGCGCGAACCGCTGAGGCGAAGCTTGAGATTGAACTTGCGAGTATCCGTCACATGGGACCACGGATCTTCGGGATGGGAATGGAGCTTTCTCGGCAGGGGGGAGGAATTGGGTCAGTGGGAATTGGAGAAACCAACAGTGAGCGCATGAAGCGTCACTTGAAAGAGAAAGAACGGAAAATTAAGGACAAGTTGAAGACCTATCAAAAAGGCAGAGATTTGGCGCGTAGCGGAAGAGCGCGTAAAGGGCTCAAGACCGTTTCTGTCGTTGGATATACGAATGCAGGGAAAACAACCCTCCTGAACGCTCTCACAGGGCGAAAAGAGTATACTGCGAACGAGTTGTTTGCGACCTTAGACACCCGTGTGGGTCAACTCTTTCTTCCAGGGAGTAGATCAACCGCTCTTTTGTCAGATACAATCGGGTTTATTAACGACCTTCCTCCAGAACTCTTGAACGCCTTTTCCTCGACACTATCTGAGGCAGTGGACGCAAGTTTACTCATTCATGTGGTGGATGGGAGCGATCCAAACTGGGTAAAGCACATAAAAGTTGTCGATGATATTCTAGAAAGATTGGGAGTGAGTGAGACTCCACGGATTGTTGTGTTCAACAAAGAAGATCAAACAACGGATCGTCTCAAGGAACGAATCGCTCAGTTTTGCGAAGGTGAAGCACCGATCTGGATCTCTGCTGTGAATAAAACAGGATTGAAAGAACTCGTTGAGAAAATAGAAAACAGCCTGTAAGGGCTGTTTTTTACTACGCGAGTTTTGCGGCTTTTTTGAGCTCGACGAGGTCGTAAGGCTTTCCTTCACGGTCCCACTTCTTGAGGGTTCGAAGACCTCGGGTGGTAATCATGACGGTAACGGTACGTCCAGTAGCTGGGTTTACAAGGCGCTTTTTCTGCATGTTTGGAAACAGTTTGCGCTTTGTTTTTACGTTTGAGTGAGAAACGTTATTCCCAACGGTCGTCTTTTTGCCCGTAACGAGACAGGTGTGAGACATATCTTTATCTATTAATAACGAGAGGAGTGTAGCCGAATGTGGAAAAATTGTCCAGACTGATTGTGCTAAACTAGGTAGATATGAAACAAGCTATTCCAAAACTTTGGTTTTTTGTCTTTTTGGCTGTTGGAGCCATTATTATTGCGATTCTCGTGACGGGTCCAAAAACCCCTCAAAATCCTTCTCAAGAAGAAGTTCTTTTAGAGCCTACGCGGGCGACAACCTATGGTCAGATGTTAGAAAAAGGGGGAAATGCCATTTACCTTGAAAATCAAACGAGTGGACAGAGCTTGGTCCAGGTTGGATTTGTGATCCTTTCAGCGCCTGGGTATGTTGTTATTTTTGATGATAACGATGGTCTGCCGGGTAAAATTATTGGAAGCTCAGATCTACTTCAATCAGGAGGAGAACATTTCTTTGTTTCTGTGGATAAAGGGCTAGAGGAAGACGAGGTGTACTACGCCCTTATTTATCACGACAATGGGGATGGACGATTTCGGGAAGAGGATGATGCTCAAGCGACAGATTTTGAAGACTCTGTGATCTTGATGAATTTTATTGCGACCTCTGAGGCACAACCTGAGGAAACGGCTATCATGCCTTGACAATGACTTATATCTTCACTACTCTTCTGTCTCGGAATCGTGTTTTGCGGTTTCAAAATCTGGAGAAGCGTCCGTGTCCAAAAAGCGAATGATACCCCGTCAGCAGATCTTCCAGGGTCTCAAAGACCAGCTCGATCGCGCCCGTGAGGGGGTCAAGAAGGCATCCGAAGACGTCACCTTCGACGATCTCGACGTCGTCTTGTTCCTCGCAAGAAAGACGGTTCAGGTCATCAACCAAGGCTACAAGCTCAAACGGGCACTCTTGCTCGAGATTTGTGCGTTCTTGGTCAGTGGTCAGATCGATCTTTCCAAACTCGACATCAACTGGGACGGGGAAGGGAAGATGCCCTCCATCGAGTTCGATGAGAGTGTCGTCTGGATCTGCCAAGCGGTGGCGGAACGGGTTCCGTCCGACCAGAGCTCTATCGAGAGTCCTTTTGATGGGAACCCAACAACCTGCTCGGAACTGCGAGCTGTCCTCGTGTCGCGACTCCAGGAGCTCGGCGCTCAACGCGCAGTCGAAGTGCTCGCTGCCTGAGACGCGTCCCTCTACACACCCGGTCAATCTGATCGGGTTTTTTTATAC
>JABMNY010000025.1 GCA_013204385.1 Candidatus Uhrbacteria bacterium | reverse complement strand
TTCCGTGCCACGCAAAGTTATATTCCATAAAGTCGATACCATATCCTGGAATAGTGTCAGCGATGATCACCGTTGCTTTTTCACTGACGCCATGAGCGTGCTCAACCGCGGAAACAAAGTCTCGAATACTGTTTCCGGCGCAACGAATAACATTGAGATTGAATGCTTCAAACTTGTCGGCAAGAGGTTCAAGAGGGGAGACAGTTTCGGTTGGTCCATCAATCTGAATGTTGTTACGATCTAGAATGAACGTGAGATTGTAGAGTTTATTGACTCCCGCAAATTGGAGTGCTTCCCAGACAATTCCTTCGTCGAGTTCTCCATCTCCCATCACGCAGTACACTCGCCATGGACTTTGGTCCATGAGTCCCGCGTATGCCATCCCAACCGCTTGAGCCACACCTTCTCCTAATGGACCAGAGGTTGTTTCCAGACTTTGGAGCAATTCAAGTTCTGGGTGTCCTTGGAGTCGAGAGCCAAGTTTACGCAAAGTCATGAGTTCCCGTTTTGGGAAGTATCCTGCGTGCGCCATGGTGACATAGCGAATTGGGCAGATATGACCGTTTGAGAGAATCAGTCTATCTCGATCCTTCCAGTCGGGTTTTTTGGGGTTGTGAACGAGCACGTGGAAGTAGAGAGCGGTAAAGACGTCTGCCATCCCTAATGGACCTGCAGAATGACCAGAGCCGGCTTCAACAAGCATGTCGATGAGATCCTCGCGAATCTCCATCGCTTTTTTCTCAAGGACTTTTAGTGTTTTGTCGTGGAGGTGTAATGGTTGGCGAACCGTCGGTCCCAGTGTGAGATTTGTCATAGTAGAAGTATTTTAGCACGAAACGACAAACGTATTATGTAGGTGAAATGTAGAATTATGTGTGTAAGTGCGATAGAATCTATTGGTATGAATGAATCTCATAAAACTCCAGAATTTCTTAAAAATCAAGGATTATATAAAGACCCGTCTGTTGAACGATCATTTAGAAACGCGGCTAGGGATAACAAGGCACTTCCTAAGGAAGAACGACGTAATCTTCCTGATAAGAAGGATATTCGAATTCAAGAACATTTCAGACGGATCGATCAAGCTCTTGAAAAGAAAGGAGATCTTTTTAAAATACTCATGCGCAAGCGCTTGCTTCAAGAATATCCCATTTCATTGTACAAAAAGGACGGCACAGAAGATACCGAAAAAATAGCACGTCTTGTAGAAGGATTATATGAGTCCGAAAGGGATATTGCGCAAAGACGAGGAATGGATCTAGGACCTCTTGGAGACCGATTTTCTCCAGACTTAGAAAAGAAATACAAACAGAAACTTTTTGAAAAGCGAGAGGAACAAGAGCATTCTCTTACAGCTTGGCTTGATTATTTTGAGAGTCCAGACTCTTCCTCATACCCTACGTGGTTTAAGTATTATGTTTTAAAAAGTCTCGGGAAAATGGGGAAGCGTGATCGTGATCATGGAACCTACTCAAAACGCTCTGCTTCCACACTAGATCCATTTCCTTCCATTTTTCGAGGTTCACTCGCACAGGTATTGGATGTCATTCAAAAACAGATGGAAGGAACGCTGGTTCCAGCAGAAACAGCAGATACGGCACTATCAGAACAAACATCAGCAGATGACATGGCAACTCAGACCTCACGAGAGGTTCTGCAAGAACTGGATAGACTTGCTAAAAAAGGAGATTTTCCAAAACTCTACGCACATTTTCAGAATGAAACAGAACGTATTCGTCGTGAAAATAAGGAGGCGGGCACAAAAGGGGAGTGGATGCATTTTCCAAAAGATTCTGACCCGCGAGAGATTGTGGCTCTTTTAAGAAACAAAGGAACAGAGTGGTGTACAGCAGGGTTAGCTACAGCAACAGACCAGCTACGTCGAGGTTCTTTTGATATTTATGTCACCTACGATTCAGAAGGAAAACCCACTGTTCCACGCATTGCGGTCTATGTCATTGATGGAGCCATTTCAGAAGTTCGAGGTGTTGAAGATACGCGACAGAATCTTGAGGCAGACTTTATTGAAATTGCGAGAACACAGTACAAACAATATAAGGGAGCGGAAACGTATGAGAAGAAAGAGGCTGATATTGCGCGTCTTGCTCAAATCTATGAACGAGAAGAGGGGCAAGAGTTATCTGTTGAGGATCTGCGATTCCTCTATGAAGTCGATACCCCTCTGTCCGACTTTGGATACGGCAAACATCCTCGCGTCACTGAAATCCTTGCAGGACGAGATGTACGAGAAGATCTTTCAAAAGCACTGAGGTGTCGACCTGATCAAATCAGTTTCACATCTGAAGAGGCATTGGCTGGAGGCGTGCTCTTTCATTTGGGAAATATTCAGATTAACAATCTCACTATTCTCCCCGAAAACATAAAACTCCCAGAATACGTAGGAGGACATTTTAATCTCAACAGGCTCACTACTCTCCCCGAAAACATAAAACTCCCAGAATACGTAGGAGGACAATTTGAACTTGGGAGGCTCATCATCCTCCACGAAAACACTAAACTTCCCAAGCGCATCGGAGGGAACCTTTATCTTGGAAGTCTTACTAGTCTTTCAGAAAACACGATACTCCCAGAGCACATCGAAGGAAATCTTTATCTTGGAAAACTCACCACCCTCCCTGATGGGTTTAAATTTCCCTCGTCATATAGACGTTATCGAGTCTATCTTTCTCCAGAAGTGGATAAAAGCGAAGCGTTTGAAAAAGAATAGTGGAACAAACAAAAAATCGGAGCGCCTGCTCCGATTTTTTCTGAACTATTTTATTCTACGATGAGTGTTCCTGTCATGCTTGAGTGGTACGCACAGTGGAAGTCGTACTCTCCTTCTTCATCGAAATAACGTGAGAAGTTTTCTCCTGGATTCATGGTTCCTGTTCCCCATGAACCGTCGTCAGCAGAAGCAGTATGCTTTGTTGATCCGTCATTCACGAATCGTACCGCACGTCCTGCATCAAACGTGGCTGCGCTCGTGTCGTATCCAGTATCTGTAACACTTACGGTGATGTAGGCCTGTAACCCTTTATCAGAGTCGATAGAGTAGGCACCTGCAGATTCTGCTGTTGCAGAGTACTGGGAAGCAAACTCGAGTTCTGAACCCATTGTGTAGTTTGAAAAGAATCCATCTGGGACGTCATCAATCTGTTGGTTCCAATTTGATCCGTATAGTTCTGTTGCAACTTCTTCTGAAGGGATTCCAAGGATTGTTCCTCCTCCAGACACAACATAGACGGTTGGGTCAGAGTTGATCTTGATCATTTTTGATCCAGGTTTGTAGGTGACGTTTCCGCCGATTTGGACATCTGCAAGATCTGCATCTGAAATCCACTTTATATCATCGAAGTCGCTATACCAGGTAAAGTAGGTCTTGTCGTTTGGAAACACATAACGAAATCCATCAAGTCCATAATAGTAGACGGCGCTGTAGGACTCTCCTCGAATAAGGTCTCCGGCACTGATATTGCTCAGACTCGTCAGACTTTGTGCGCCAACAGAAGGAATAACACTTGCAAGGGTAAAGACAAGTGAAATGGCGGTAACAAGTCCGATGGCTGACAAAAATGTTGATGATTTTGTCATAGTTTTTCTGGATTGGTTAATGGTGAACACACATTAGTATAACACACCGGAAGTGGGAATATAAACCCTGTTTTCCCCAGCCCTATGACCTTGAGCTTTGGGGGCTGGTCTATTCAACAATAATTGCTCCTTCAAAATAGTTTCGATCGGCATTCATTGAGTAATAATGCCATGTGCCGAGCGTGGTAAATGATTGAGTAAAGTGTTCTGATGGTTTTAAGGTGCCAGATCCCCAGATCTGATTCCATTCTGTTGCTGTTTTTGCTTCTGTTGCTGTATTGAGCCAACGCACGCTTTCTCCAGAATTGATGTAGATCGTTGCACTCTCATAGCCTTCATCTGTAATCTCGATGAGCGTGTAAGGAGCGAGTTGTTTGTCTGAACTGATGGAGTAGGCCTGAGCTTGTTCAGCGTCTGCGTCGAATTCTGAAGCGAGATCGATTTGATCGCCGATGACATAGGAGTTAAACAGACTTTCTGAAAGATCATCAATCTGTTGGTTCCAAGTTGTACCGTATAGTTCTTCTGCGATCTCTTCAGTTTGAATTGCAGAAAGTGTTCCCCGTGCACCAACTGCATAGACAGTTGGGATGGAAGAAAACTTTACCATCTTCACTCCCGGTTTGTAGGTGACATTTCCTCCGATTTGAATATGAGAGAGATCTTCATCTGAGATCATGTGAACGTCTTCAAAATTGGTATACCAAGTAAAATAGGTTTTCTCATTCGGAAACACGTAGCGGAAGCCATCTTCTCCATAGTAGTAGACAGAAGAATTCAATTCTCCACGGATAAGATCTCCTGGTTGAAGATCGGCTTCCAAGAGAAGTGTTTCCGCATGAAGTGCAGAGAACGGAGTTAGAAAGAGAAGGAGGGCTAATAAGGAAAGAGTGCGGGTCATAGAGAAGCGATTAACGTATTGAATGATTTGAGCGTTGCGGTTGGATCAGCTGTTTTGAAGAGACTAGACCCGATACACAGACGATTCGCTCCGGCTTGAATGAGAGGCTTAATGAGTTCTTCTGTAATTCCACCATCTATTTCGATTGTGAGATTGGGTTGGTGCGCGCGGGCCGAACGTATTTTTTCGAGGATGTATTCTGCGTTTCCAATATGCTGTGGGTCTCCAAACGTCTGACCTTGGAGTCCTGGATGGACGCTCATAATAGTGAGTTGATCGACCGAGTGGAGGACCTCTTCAATTTCTGAGAGCGGGGATTCTGGATTCAGGGCGATTCCCACTTTTCGTTTGAGCTCATCCTTTATGTATCCTGTTACAACCCCAGATGGTCGATGCATTTCTGTGTGCACGATGGCACGTTTGAAGGTTGGAACATGCTTTATCCATGCTTCAATGATTGGGATAGGATTTTCGACCATGAGGTGAAGCTCCATCTCCACATCTGTTTTTAGCGCGCCGATCCGTTCTGGATCATACCAACAGGTATTTGGAAAAAGGCTTCCATCAAGCACATCTACTTGGATGAGTCGACAATCATTTTCTACAAGTCGAAGGTTCTTTTCGAATTCTTTTTCACTTTCGACCAAAAAGGCCGGGACAATTTCGATCATACGCATCAAATATATCAAACTATTGACTTTTTGGCGAAATTGTGCTAGTATAACTCGTCGTTTGCACAGCTAGAATCCTCTGGTTTTGCATACACACCGGCACGACGGAACCGTGCATATCTGTCTGTCGGCGTACCAAACGTAGGGTTTAGGCCCTTGTGAGGTTACCGACTTACGGAGGTTGAGATGACAATGTTCGATGTTGGCCATGTGGCCAAACTGCACGAGATCCAGTCGGCGCGCCTGAGCGCCGGTCAGGAAGGCATCGGCTCCGAGGTCGAGGACCTGATCCGGCGGCTCGAGGCTGGTGGCATCAACCAGCGGAGGATCCAGGCCAAGCGTCTCTTCGATCGCGGCTTCGGTCGCGACCCGTCGGTGAAGGCCAAGACCTTCAAGGCCTACCTCGCGAGCATCCCGCAGATCCCCGAGGGTCTCATCGCGGAGGACTCCGATCTCTCGCTCCTCTCCCTGTGTGACCCGCGCCCGGGACTGTTGCGGAGCTGCAAGCTCCTGGGTATTCAGTACGAGGAGCTGGGGTACTCCGAGGAGTCGATCGTGCCCTTCAACGATCGATTCCCGCTTCCCACGGAGCCCTTCTGGTTCCGTCATGATGACGGTCGTGCGAACCGCAAGCGCCGTCCCGATCACTGTCGGGACGAGCTGACCGGCGACATCCAGGCTGGTTCGGCCATGGAGGGCATCTTCGCCTTCGGCCATCACCCCGCCATCGTGGTGGAAGATGAGCACATCATCGACCTCCCGCGCTCGGTGCCTCGTGGCGACCGTGTCGACTGTGCCTACCTGGGGGTGTGGGACGGTCAGGCGAAGCTGAACCTGGACGGGCTTGCCGGCCTCGCCAATCCGTACTGCGGGTCGCTGCGCGTTCGCCGGAAGTGACGACGTTTGATCCTCTGGCTTCAGTACTTTTCTGAAGCTCAACCCTTTGCTCGCCCCAGACCTGGAAGGTCTGGGGCGTTTTCTATACAATACTTTTGAGAGTAGGGTCATGAATGCCTGATTACGGTTTGGCATCCCCAAAATCCTCGAAAGAGTCATTGCCAGAGTTTGCTGGGCTAACAGTCCTCAAAGCGTGCAATTCGGATGAGACACTTCTTGCCGATTACTCACGGAGACCGCTCCGGAATGAAATTCAACAGCGACCTCTCTGCCATGCGGAAGCTGTGGTGATAACGGACGGTGATTGGCAATTGAACGCTCGGTGCATCGTGACAACCGTGTCAACTGTGCCTACCTGAAGGTGTGGAACGGTCAGGCGAAGCTGAACCTGAACAGGAATGCCGACATCGCCAATCCGAACTACGGGTCGCTGCGCGTTCGCCGGAAGTTTTTCCTCCTCAATACCGAGCTAAAGCTCGGTATTGGTTTAGAGAGATTTTTTCCAGCCTCCAAGCATCCTGCCGATTTTCTGTATAGCTTCCTGCCACTTCAAGTAGCGTCCTTGGTTAATTTGTTCTAAGTCATATGCGAGACGCATCAGAATTTTCGTTTTCTCCCCAGCAAGAAGTGCTTTGTCAATCGATGTTATTTTCCATGTTCGTTTGGCATGACCCGCGCTGATGATGTTGAGCAACAATTCAAGCAACTGCAATTCCAATTGCTCTCCTAACGAGTATTTTTCAGTCTTCTCGAATTTTCCTCGTGCTATATGAACGTCTTTTAATAGGTCGTATACAACTTGGAAGACCGGAGCTTCATGTATGGATGACATATTTAATCAGATTATTTCTTTAGAGAATCTTTTTTCCGCTTGGCAAGAGTTTCGGTGTGGAAAGCGGGGACGGCAGGATGTGCAGGAGTTTGAACGTCACCTTGAGGACAACGTGTTTGACTTGCACGAAGCGTTAGTTAATGGAACGTATTGTCACGGTTCTTATCACCGCTTTCACATCTTTGATCCCAAACATCGGATCATCAACAAGGCGACCGTTCGTGACAGGCTTGTGCACCATGCGGTGTATCGGGTGTTGTATCCGCTCTTTGATAGATCGTTCATTTTTGATAGCTACTCTTGTCGGATTGGGAAGGGAACCCATACGGCGGTCGATCGGTTTGAACGGTTTACTCATCAGGTGAGTCGAAACAACACAAGGCCATGCTGGGTACTCAAGTTTGATATCAGGAAGTTCTTTGATTCGGTGGATCACGGGATCTTGATGAGGACTTTGGAAAGGCGAGTTGATGATCACAAAACCATCGAACTTCTGGGAGAGATCGTCGGTAGCTATTCATTCCAAAACTCATCGGTGGGGGGGCGCTTACAAGGAAAGGTTGGTTTGCCCATCGGGAACCTAACCAGTCAATTATTTGCGAACGTGTATTTGGATGCATTTGACCATTTTATCAAAGACGAATTGAGAGTGAAGCATTATATCCGTTACACAGATGATGCGGTCATTCTTGCTAACAATCCAGCCGAGCTTCGATGGCTTTTGCCGTTTATAGAGCAATGGTTCTGGAGTGAACGACGGCTTACCCTTCACCCACACAAAGTTGATATTCGTAAACTCGTTCAAGGCATCGATTTCCTAGGCTACGTTACGCTCCCGCACCATCGTGTGCTTCGCACCAAAACAAAACGACGGATGTTTGCACGAGTGAATCGCGAGAACATACCGTCGTATGTGGGGTTATTAGAACACTGCAATGGTCATGAGCTTACTATTCACCTGAGCCAAATTCTTGATTTTCAATGTCTTGCACCTTCTTCAGTCGGCGGATATGTCGATCTTCTCCGCTAAATTCTGTTTTGAGCCACATATCGACAATGGTTTTTGCTTCTTTTGTGTTGATGTGGCGGCCCGGAAGACAGAGAACGTTTGAGTTGTCGTCTTCGCGAGCGGATTTTGCGACATCTGCGTTGAATCCTGTAGCAGCCCGAGCTCCACGAACCTTATTTGCAACAATGCAGATTCCTTGAGCGTTTCCACAGATGACAATGCCATGGGATCCTTCGTCTGTAACAACACGTTTTGCGACCGCATAGCCAAATTCTGGGTAGTCATCATCACTCACAAGATTTTGGTTCCCCATGTCCACAACAGTGAATTCCTGGCTTTTCAGATGTTCTTCAAGAACCTCTTTAAGCTTCCATCCTGCGTGATCGGCCCCGATATAAATGGTTGATTTCTTCATAGTGAACGAATATTACCATAATCTTTGAGACCTCTGGAAAAATGATGGATTTTCGCTGAACGGGCTGGCAGTCTCTGAAGACGTCCTAAAACGGACGTTGAAGAGATGCCTGGGTGCCCGTGAAGCGAAAAGACGCATTTTTGCAGAGGTCTCCTTTGATTTTTCTCTCAATGCTTGGCATACTCTTATGGTATGAATTTTCCTGAACAAGAATCAGAGGTTCTCAAGTTTTGGCAAGAGAACAATATTTTTAACAAGACTGTCGAGAAAACAGCCCCAAAAGGCTCGTTTGTCTTTTTTGAGGGTCCGCCAACTGCGAACGGAAAGCCTGGAATTCACCATGCGGAATCTCGGGCATTTAAAGATTGTATTCCTCGGTTCAAGACTATGCAGGGATATAAAGTGGTTCGCAAAGCCGGTTGGGACACGCATGGTCTGCCTGTTGAGCTTGAGGTTGAAAAGCAACTTGGGTTTACTGGGAAAGCGCAGATTGAGGAGTATGGGATCGAAAAATTCAATGCGAAGTGTAAAGAATCTGTTTGGGCGTATAAGAAAGACTGGGAGGAGTTCACCCAGCGTCTTGGATTTTGGGTGGATTTTGATGAAGCCTACATTACCTACAAGCCAGAGTACGTGGAATCTTTGTGGTGGGTGGTAAAACAGATTTGGGAACGAGGACTTTTGTACAAAGATTACCGCGTGACCCCGCATTGTCCACGTTGCGAAACATCTCTTTCAAGTCATGAGCTCAGTCAGGGATATAAGGACGTGAAAGATTTGACGATTACCGCGAAGTTTAAAATTGTGGGTGCTGATAACGAATATATTCTTGCATGGACCACGACTCCATGGACATTGCCAGGGAACGTTGCTCTCGCTGTTGGGAAAGAGATTGTTTACGCGAAAGTAAAAGTGGGGGAAGAATTTTTGTGGCTCGCCAAAGATTTGATGGGAAGTGTTATTCCAGATGGAGGTGAACTGATCGAAGAGAAAAAAGGTGAAGCCCTTGTTGGATTGATGTACGAACCACTTTATCCATTTATGGGTACGCTTGTTGATGGAGAGAACAAGGAGAAGCTTGAGAAGACAGCGTACCGTGTTCATTCTGCTGATTTTGTCACCACTCAGGACGGAACAGGAATTGTCCATACTGCGGTAATGTATGGAGCGGATGACTTTCAACTTGGGAATGAGGTGGGGCTTCCAAAGCAACATCTTGTCAATTTAGATGGAACGTTTGTGCAAGGAACAGGATTTCTTGAAGGACGATTTGTTGCGGATGAACAAGTGGCAATTGATGTGATTAAAGATCTTGCACATCGTGGACTCTTATTTGCAAAAGCCAAGTACGAACATTCCTATCCGCATTGCTGGCGTTGTAAGACAAAGGTTATTTATTACGCGAAGGACTCTTGGTATATTCGCATGAGCGAATTACGTGAAGAATTACTCGCGCAAAACGCAAACATTCATTGGGAACCTGAACATATTCAGGATGGTCGGTTTGGAGAGTGGCTTCGCGAGGTAAAAGACTGGGCGTTTTCACGCGAACGCTATTGGGGCACACCACTTCCACTTTGGGAGAGCACAGATGGAGATAAAATTTGTATTGGGTCGTTTGAGGAGTTGAAGAGTCTTGCAAAAGATCCGTCTCTTGTTGGCGAGAGTTTTGATCCGCATCGTCCATTTGTCGATGACGTCATTTTGGTAAAAAACGGGAAGGAGTACACGCGTGTACCAGACGTCTGCGACGTGTGGTTTGATTCTGGATGTATGCCGTACGCGCAGTGGCACTATCCGTTTGAGAATAAAGAGCTTGTGGATTCAGGTGAGGCGTATCCAGCAGATTATATTTCTGAGGCCATCGATCAAACACGCGGATGGTTCTATACCTTGCTGGCTGTTTCAACATTACTTGGTCGTGAACGTCCGTATAAGAATGTGATTTGTTTAGGGCATGTCCTCGATGCAGAGGGAAAAAAGATGTCGAAGTCTCTTGGAAACATTGTTAAGCCGATGGAGATGATCGATTTGTACGGGGCCGACGCCGTGCGTTGGTACATGTACACAATCAACCAACCAGGAGAGTCTAAACGTTTTGATGAGAAGACCTTAAGCGACATGGTGCGCAAGAACTTTACGATTCTCATGAACGTGGCGAGTTTTTACGACATGTTTGCGAAGGATGCGGGAGAAGTCATTGCTCCAGTTCATGTTCTTGATCGCTGGATTTTGGCTCGACTTAATAAGTTGGTTGCAGACACAACAGATCGACTTGAAACGTATATTATTACCGAAACAGTGCGAGAGCTTGGATCATTCATCGACGACCTTTCAACGTGGTATGTACGACGTTCTCGTGATCGCATGAAGGGGGAGGATGAAATTGATCGCCGTGCAGCAGTGACAACGTTACAAACAAGTCTCTCAACTCTCTCAAAGCTTATGGCACCCTTTGCGCCGTTTTTAGCTGAAACGCTCTATAAGCAAGTGGGTGGAACATGTGAATCCGTACATCTTGAATCATGGCCGGTCGCTGACGTGAGTCTTATTGATGAGCGTGTACTTGAAGAGATGGGGCGTACGCGCTCGATTGTCTCAAAAGCGCTTGAACGTCGCTCAGACGCGGGGATCAATGTGCGACAAGCACTTGCGGGCATGACTGTGACACTTCCTTCTGGGGAGTTTGGTCCTGAGTACCAAGCGCTTGTGCAGGATGAGGTGAATGTGAAGTCTGTGCAAGTTCAGAAAGGGGAGTATGTGGTTGAACTGGATCTTGCGTTGACGCCTGAGCTTGTGCGAGAAGGAACAGTTCGAGAGATCATTCGTCGTGTAAACGATATGCGAAAGAAACAAGGCCTCACAATTGAGGATCGCATCGCGTTGTATGTTCATGGTCCGGAAGATGTTTTACTTGGCGTGCAAGAACACGAGAGTGCGCTCTTACAAGGAACACTTTCTGCAACAGTTCGGACGCAAGGAGATGTTCCGTCGAGTATCATGGAGTTTAAAGCGAATGAATATACGATCACGATTGGATTCTAGATTGAAGAATCTCTGAACACAAAAGAGCCATAGGGCTCTTTTGTGTTAGGGTTTACCTTGCTATACTGTTAACACTTACTTTACAAACACGGCATTGAATTGCTCAACCAAGAAACATTTATTGTATGGCCATTGATTTCATGAAGCTGTTGACGGAGCTCGGTCTCACACCAACAGAAACGCGTGTCTACCTTTCTTCTCTCAAACTTGGACCAACATCTGTTCAGGAAATTGCCAAACGTGCCAAACTTTCTCGTACAGCAACCTATGATGTCATTGCAGCGCTCCAAGATCGCGGACTGATGTCTACATTTGAACGTGGAAAGAAAAAGTTTTTTAGCGCAGAAGAGCCAGAGCGTGCAGTATCGTATTTTAAGAGTCGTGTTTCAGATCTCACAGAACGGATCGATCTGTTTTCTCGCTCACTTGATGAGATGAAAATGCTGGCAGGGGGGGAGCGACCCGTTGTACGTTTTTTTGAAGGAAGAGAAGCATTATATGCCCTGTTTACTGATCTTGTTTCTACACATCCAAAAGAACTTCTCGAATTGGCAAATATTGATATGGCCTACGAGGGATTAGATGAGAATGTATTGCTGGATGCACGTAAGGCGTTGGATGATTCTCGTGTGCAAATTAAAATGTTGCATCGAGGAGAACTTCGTAATCCACGAAAAAACGCAGAGTACTGTCGACTCCTCCCAGAGTTTGGTGATTTTAGTGGAGAAATTTGGATTTATGAAAACCGCGTCGCGTTTGTAGAATTTGTCGGCAAGATGGTGACGGTGATTATTGAAAGTCAGACATTCGCAGACATGGCACGCGTCATGTTTAATGCAGCCTGGGCTGTGTGTCGCGCGGATCCGTATAGAAATCGATAACCAAGCGATCTGCACAGAAATCGATAACCAAGCGATCTGCTTGCTCTTCGCTGTAAAAACTTCTCAACGACCCTTATGGTCGTATCGAAATTTTTCCAGCTCCAGAGTGGCGCATCTCATCTTGTTTATCGGTTTCTGTTATTTTTTTACAAAACAAGACCGACCCTTAGCGTGGGGTCGGTTGCGCGTGTCGAGTCAAAGCTCGACGTGTGTCTGCAGGGAGGGGTGTGGCTCGCCCAGCGTCCGGTCAGCAAGATGCTGTGCCGGACACTGGGGTCATCGCCGGGGGGGTTAACCACCCATGTACCACCTCCCTGCAAATCACGTGTCGTGCCTCAGCGATTGCTTCGGCTTGAACTCAGACGAACGTCGTGTGTCGACCGTCTGTTGTGATGAAGTTTGTGTTTGGTCGTGAGACCGAATACGAACTCCTGCAGGGTACTTCTCATTTCTTCACGCTCCAGTGTAGGGGATCGAAATGACGAGAGTGTCTCGTCGGGTTCTGAACCATACGGCTTTTCTCAGCGAGACCACCAATGTGGCAATCTTTCAATCTTTCTTCCTTATCCTTCTAAATCTTAGCCGTTCATGGTTTCTCCTTCGTGCCTGCCCGAGGAAATTTGCGTGTCGTTACGCTTAATCCATCATTGACAGAACGGGGCACTCTACCAGATCTTCTCGTTTATGTCAACAATATAAATACAATATTTACCGATGCTATAGTGTGGAGTCTATTTTTTTGTAAACAAGCTTTGTACAGTATTTTTAGCTAAATTGAGTTCTATTTCTGATATTGATCCATAAACCCTTGACAGTATTTTAGAAACATGATAGCTTATTGCGTTGACTCATGTCAGAGACAACAAACAAGTACATCAAATCAAAAAACTCTTTTTCTGAACTGTTTGTTCAAAAGACAACTCTGAATACTGTAGATAATTCGCGATATACTGCGATGCACGTCTTTAAACGGCACTTTGGCGATCATTCACTCACGGAGGACGAGACTTGGATGATTTGTGAAGAGATATCAGTCTGGGGGCCTACTGCCCCAGAGAATTGATCCAATCTAAGTTGCGGAACCCCAGCTGCATCTTGGAAGGGTCAATTCCCTGGGGCCGGACCGTTCGTCGATGGCAACGATAAACGGTGATGGCTAGATGAGTGGGACAACAACCCCCCATTCACCAGAGCATTGAGACGATTCGTGCAACGAGTCGTAAGGATGGGGAGGTAAACCCCAGCTGTGTTAAAGGTCGCTCTCCATCGACGGGATGCAGAGATGACGACCGTGCTTATACAAAGCAACCTCTCCCGTAGGTGGATCCAAGTGGATCTCGGGACGCTTGCAGACCGTGTTCGACCGTGGAACAAGTCTGTTCATCTCATGATCGCGGGGATTCTGGTCGCGATTCATGTGGGAAACCACTTTCGGGGATATCACGGTGTTGATGACCTCGTAACCCAAGTAGTTGCACAGTGTGTGACCGCAATTGGGAAGACAGTTCACGGCCCTTTTGGCCAGCTGTCCCTCCGTTTTGGAGGTCATGAACACGTTGTCAGGGCGTGTCTCATGAAAACGAGTTGAAACCAGCTGAGGTTGGTTGATGCTCCCGTCTGTCGCGACGGATCACTCCTGACATCCTCCGACTTTAGGGCTGGACCCCCTCTTGTCGGTTAACACATTCTTTTTTGGAGGTGACCGTCCAAGCAGACCCCCTTGGTCTGCCACCTTGTGAAGCGACCTCTTCTGGTCACGCCTGACACGATCCGATCGTGTCCCTGTGTGAGCATCACTGATAGGTGATGAATGACATCGTTGCAAAGCGCTGTCGCTCAAAACTCCGGCGTGGGGACGTCGGTACACTAACTATTTCATCACCTCGAGTGATGGAAGTTTAGTAAGAGCATTCAACGAAGACCACTGTTGTGGGGTTCGTTGCGTGAAGGATGAGGTAACAGGCATCCACTCCCTTGCTCCTGCAGGACCAACGCGAATGTACGTCGCCAAGGTCCTGCTCCACTCTCTTACGATCCGTGAGCTTGTCGCGACTGGTCGTCGGAGAGTGGAACTCACCCTCAAGGAGACAGCATGAAACATCCGCGGTATCAGCTCCATCGTCGATTCTGTGCAGACGGGGACTCAGATCTCGTCCTGTATCCTTGGGGTACAGAGCTTGATAAGTGTGAGAAGCGTGTGCGTAGCGGGACGCTTGCACAGCTGATCGAGTGGGCCCGTAAGCGGAAGAATGGCGCTGATTTGATTCAGGAGCTGATTGATGGCGCCGTTTTTTTACGCAGATGAGACATCACTCTGACGAACTGAAGGAGCAGTTTGTCCAAGAGGATTCCACAACACGACGTTCTGGGGTACCTCTTTCTGAGATCTGAAGATGTTTGAGCTTTCAGAAGGAATCGTGAAACGTTTTCGCGATGTACATGTCTATTACACTCATATGGGAGGAAGCGTAGCCAATAAGACGATGGCTACGTTTTTGGTTTTTGAAAAGATAAAACCGACCAGCGTGTAGTCGGTGCGTCCCTGAAGAAAACAGGGGAAGTGGGTCATCCGCCCATGGAGCCTCCGCGTAAGCGGTTTTGCACAGTGTGCGTGGAATTGATCGGACAGAGGCGGTTTGCCTCGAGCCTACGTATAGGCGTCTATCGTGCTCCTATTCTTATCTTCAATCCTTACAGACTCCTTGTTATCCATTCATGGCAGACCTCAGTGGTACATGCCTTCTGGGGATTCTTCCTTAATTATACGTGTTTACTCATATCCTCAAAGGTGGTTTTCCCCAATGAGGATGTTCAATTCAAGTGAACAAAGGAGAGGCGCACCAAAGCGATTTTATTTTTGCTATACTAGACCCATATGGCTTACAAAAAGACGGTCCTGATTATTCCACCCAATGATGCAGAAGCGGTCATGATTCAGAAACTTGCTCAGAAGCTCGATCTGTCCATTATTGAATCCGCACAGCTTCATGGTTCATCTTTGGATAAAGGACATGACTATGTGCAGGCGGTAAAGAAGGGGGGATTCACGAGAGTGATTGTTGTTGAAATGCCAGGATTAAAAGCAGAGGCAAAGTTGCGGAAGATGGGCGTGAAATTAGATATTATTGATCATCATCATTACACAGGGTTATCCAGAGCGCATGACAAAAACAATAATCTCCTTCCAAGCTCTTTAGAACAATTTTCAGCGATGTTTAAGATCACAGATGCGCAATTAACACAGTGGGGTTTTGTGCCAAGGCTTGTTCGAGGGATTGGGATTCAGGATCGAGGATATGTGTGGGCATTACAAGCAGAGGGATATTCGAAGAAGGAAATCAACGACGTGATGCGTTATCACGATTCATTAATCGCACATTTACAGAATCCAAAAACCGAGGCGCGTAAAGATGTACTTGCCAAAATAGCTTGGGATAGGCGGAAGACATGGCGTGAGTTTTTCATTATTTCGTCGCGTGCAAACATGCAATTGCGACCTCGATTATCTCGTATTGTTGTGCAGGAAATAGGAAAACCGACCCCCATGATCATTTTGGAACATGGGCGAGGACTGATCTATGTCCAAGAGTCTCCCTATGCCATTTACTTATTTGAACAATTTGGAGGATTTACATTTGGCTCAGATCGGAATTGGGGGTATCAGAATGAAAAAGCAAAAAAACAGGTGACATTGCGAGATGTTAAAAAAGCAATTGAGACAGCACATGACAAGATGGTTTGACATTTTGCGTAGTTTTGCTATCATCTTCCACTATCTATGACTGACCCACTTATAGGATTGGCGATCATTTGTTTGATCGCCTTCTCCGCCATTTTTTCTGGACTAAACTTAGGACTTTATAGTCTTAATCGCACAGATCTTGAGCGAAAGACAGAACTTGGAAATAAACAAGCAGCACGTGTGCTGCGAATTCGTAAACGAGGAAATCTCCTCCTTGTTTCACTTTTGTTAGGAAACGTTGCAGTGAATGCAGCGATTTCTATTATCTTAGGAAATATTGCGAGTGGCCTGATTGCAGGTATTGTTGCGACAGGACTTATTGTGGTGTTTGGAGAAATTATCCCTCAAGCGGTTTGTGCCAGATACGCCCTCATTATAGGAGCACGTACAGCATGGATTGTCGAAATCACCATGGTAGTTTTGTATCCAATCGCTAAGCCTATTGCGTGGATACTTGATAAGACATTAGGTGAAGAGTTGAAGACGATTTGGTCAAAGCGCGAACTTGAACACATTATTGCCATGCATGAAGATGACCCACGCTCTGTGGTGGATGCGGATGAGGAACGTATTATTCTTGGGGCTTTGCGATTTTCTGAACGGACTGCTCGTGAAGTCATGACTCCGTATGAAGAGGTTTTTTCTTTGGCGGTTGGCGATACAGTAGGAGAAAAACTTCTTCATAAAATTCGAGAAGAAGGATTTACACGTATTCCTGTGTACTCGGAAGACGAAGATAATATTGTAGGACTGTTGTTTGTAAAAGATCTATTAGGTCTGGAAGGATCACGCCCAATAGAAGATTTGATGCGAACTGATAAGATGGTGCGAGTCACACCTGCTCGAAAACTCGATGAGGTTTTGAACCTTATGATTGTGCGTCGTGCACATATGGCGCTCGTGACAGAAAAAGGGGGTAAATTTGTCGGGATTGTTTCGCTTGAAGACGTTCTCGAGGAAATTATTGGTCGAGAGATTCATGATGAAAATGACGACGCTTAGCTATGTCTATTGAGAGACCAGTATTTCCAGAACAACAAAAGCTCAGGGATGCGGAGAGTATTATTTTTGGAGCAGAACTTGGAAATCCAATGGAGTTCGATTTGCATGGGATGGATGTTCTCGAAGCTAGACACGAAATCGAACAGGCTCTCAACCAAGCCTTCATGGCAGGCGAGCAAGTCCTAAAGATTGTTCACGGACGAGGAACAGGAAAACTCAGAGAAGCGGTCCATGCATATTTAAAAGGAAATCCCCTCGTAGAATACTATCGTGATGCAGAGGCAATCCACTCCGTCGGAGGTGTCACATACGTGGTAGTCATCAAGAAATAAAATCAAGAAGGGAGTTTTCGTTTTTTCTTGCCCCAAGTTCTCTCTCGCGCTAAACTAACGGGCGTTATGCGACCTCTTCTTATTGGACTTGCGGGAATTTCTGGAGCGGGGAAATCGACACTCGCGGATCATCTTGAGATTCAAGGTGGAGTGAAGCGATTTCGGTTTGATGCGTATTATAAATCGGCTGAGGACTGTCCAAAGTTGAAGGATGGTCGACCAAACTGGGATCTCCCCGAAAGTCTCTATTTAGACGAGGTTTGTGAAGCGCTTCAGGAGCTCCGTTTGGGGAATGATATTTTTTTACCACTTTATAATCGCCGTTTGTGTAGTCGCACAGGCGGTGTTTTGTTTAAGCCAGCCCCCGTGATTTTTGTGGAAGGAATGCACTTGTTTGCGCATGCAGATATTCGAGATCTGATTGATCTTCGATTATGGCTTGATATTGATGAAGAGACGGCTCTTTTGCGTCGATGTGAACGTCAGCCTGATTACGATCTTGAATATCATCGGAAGATCGCCCTCCCTGCCCAGAGGCAGTTTGTCTCGCCACTCAAGAGGTATGCTCACGGAATCATTGATGGATCACAGGCCGAAAAAAAAGTGACAAATATAGCAGATGGAATTATCCAGAGATTTCTTGGGATTCAAGCCTAGATAGCGTAAAATAGAGTGGCTATGTGGCGATTTCAATCTACGCACTCACAAAAAGAAAGTCTCTCTCTTGATTTCGCGATCGAACAGATTGAAGCTGACCAACATCTGTATAAACACGCGGAAGCGCTTCTTGAAGGGGCCTCACA
>JABMNY010000024.1 GCA_013204385.1 Candidatus Uhrbacteria bacterium | reverse complement strand
TCCCATTGTAATGAGGGTATCCATGTTTGCTTTCCCGCGCTTCAGTTGCTTTGCGGTCGTTTTGTGAAATTCCATTCCAGGTCCAAGAACCACAATCGTCGCAAGAACAGCTTGCACCCATGGCCAAAGTCCCAGCATGGCAATCACAACGGTAGGAACCGCTATTCCCATCGAAATGGCGGCGCGACGACCTGCACCGTTTGAACCATGATGCATATGCTCTCCCCCCTCCATCCCAGGCATCTGAACCTGATACCCAAGACCCTTCACGATTTCATGAAGCTGATCATCTGTAACTGACTCATCATGATCAACAGCCGCACTTGCAAGCGCATAGTTCACATTTGCTTTCTGGACTCCTGAAATTTTTCCAAACTCAGACTCAATATTCACCGCGCACGACGCACAGTGCATTCCAGAAATCTTAAATGTTGTCTTATTCATATTATTTGTCATTAGGCACTACCACCATGGTACCTCGGCTCATTCCCATCGAGCAGCTAAACGTATAGTTGCCAGGTTTGGTTGGAGTGAATTCCACGACATTAATCCCTTGTGTTAACCGCGTTGAGATTCCAAGTCCTCGAGAAATAAGTGTGTCAAAACATCCCATGAACTCTGGTCCATAAATTTCCCACTCCACAGGAATACCTGCAACCACCTGTAACACCTCAGGTGAATAAAATCCTGCACTTGCCACTTCCATTTGAATGAGTTGCTTTCCGTCTTCTGTAAGCACAAGCGCATCTTGCGCGATCGTAAGTTGTTCTTGTGTTGGAGCAGAAACAGAGCCAACACCTAAAAGAGTTAATGCGTTCCCGAACTGAGAAAATCCAATCACGAGCACCATCACCCCTGCCGCTTGCGTGAGATACTTGAGCGTATTTCCTTTTGTGAGCGATGTTGCTGCCCCGACTCCAAAGAGAGCTGGAACCGTTCCAAGGGCGAACACCATCATAATGACAGCACTTGTGAGTGGCTCCCCTGTTGAAAGCGCATACAATTGAACAGACTGTGTAAATCCGCATGGAAGGAAAAAACTCAGTGCTCCAAGAATAAACGGCATGGCTGGATGAGAAGAATCTTGGAGTGCGTGGATCTTGTGACTCAACCACTTTGGTGGATGAACACTTAATGCACCTTTTGGAACAAGATTAAGAAGATTTGCTCCAATACCTAACATCATAAGCGCCACCAGCAATACAAAGATCGCATTGAGTCCTGGTGTGAGAACAAGTAAGGATCCAACCAGTCCGATCAACGCTCCAAAAAACCCGAATCCGAGCACACGACCCATGTTAAACAATATATGTGGTCGTAGTCGATCGTGAGTTGATTCTGAGACGTTATGTTTGGCGTGATTGGCAGAGATCGCTAGAATAAGCCCCGCAAGAATGGCGGTACAAGAAGAAAGCGATGCAATCACTCCAATCATGAAGATTGCCATGAGCCCACTTGAACCATTCACGGTCGGGGTTATCGCAAGCAACCCATAAGAATGAAGTACGTACCAAACAACCCAAACGACCAGAAGCACACCACCAATCCGAGGAAGATTCCAGGAATGCGACGTTTTCTCTTTCCAAGGAGAAAATTCATACTGGTGTCCTCGAACAGCTTGAGTTAAATCGCTTAGCGCGATCGTCGTCCCCTGTGCCACATCGAGCTCGACACATTGCTGTGTATGCGAAGCATTTACCTGAAGCACTCCAGGCACTTTTTTTAACTCGCGTTCAAGAAGAACCTCACAACTTGCGCAAGTTGTTCCTGAAACGTTGAACTTCATTTTCTCTGACATATTAAAAAACTCAAGAATTGAATAATTAAAGAATATTCGCTTCTTGAGTTTTACTCTCGTTTAATGGTTGTAAGAATTCTTCCTGGATCATGATGCGATTCATGGAATACCTGCACGGATTCACTTTGAAGAGTACGTGCGAGCTCATCCAAAACAAGTGGAGGCGCAAACATCATGCCCACAGATACCACCCCTCCATCATCTACAGTTCCTAAATGAAACGAGGCAAGACAGTGCTCTAAACAGGTTCTCTCCATCATTCCATGATCATCCGAAGAAATTGGAACCATCCCCTGGATCCACATGGAACCAAAGACGATACAGACGACAAGCAAATGTGGAAGACGGTGGAACATGTTATTTGATGCGTTCGTATCCAAGATCTTGTACCGCCTTGACCAGTGAACCTGGAACTTTTGTTTTCCAGTCCATGTCTCCAGCTTTAATCATCTCTCGGATTGTTGTTGAACTAATTCCTGGAACTTCCTTAATGTCTTTGATCTCAAGTTTACCTTCAAAACATTTCTTCGTCCATTCATTTCCTGTCCAAACCATATCGACATGACCAACTTTCTCAAGGACATGTTCCGTCCACTGTGCGTCATCCTCATGATCAGGAAGATCTATAAAAATCACATCGAATAACGGAATGATATCTTGATCCTGAAGGGCTTGTTGGATCATAACCTTCCGTTCTTCAGCTGTGTAGGGATTTTCTTTTGTGCCAGACTTATCTGAACTTCCAATTCCAATAATGACTTTCTTACATAACTTCACCATCCCTTGGATAACCATCTGGTGACCCGTATGATAAGGCTGAAAACGTCCGATAAATAAACAGGTGGGTTTAGACATACTACGCAGCTAAATCAGTTAATTGTTTTCCTAATTCTTGTTGAACTCGTTTTAATGCAAGTACCGTTGCTTCTTTTGAGTCCGCCTCGTGTCTTAACCCATCTTGGCGAAGACGTTCAGCTTGTTGATTTGCTTGATCGATTCGACTCCGTATCTCTAGAGCCTGATCTCGAATCTGTGCTTCTTTGTGTGCACGTTCAGCTTGTTGACGCTGAGCTTCTTGAGTCGCTTCTTGTTCACGTGGAGATGGTTGAGAACGTTCAAAACGATTCCCTTCCACATCAGCACGAGAACGCTCAGGTTGAGGAGCCGCTGTTTGAGGAGCACGATCATAAACACGCCCTCCCGCTCGCGGAGCCTTTGTTTCCTGAGCTACTCGAGATTCCTCTGCCTCACGTGCTGCACGCACACGAGGATTCTCTCGACGCACTCCCATAGGAGGTCTTTCTGGAGCCTTATTTCCTCGATCTGGAGCAGGTCCCCATCGTGGTTGTTCGTTCATAGTATTCATCTAATACCTCTCTATGGTGCCATAATCAGAAGAGATTGCCAAACGAAATCGTTGCAAAAGAAAAACCTACCATATGGCAGGCAGAGATTCAGAGGGGGCGAGGCCACTCGAGTGCAGGAAGTTCGTAGGTGATAATTGGGTCGCCAAGCCATGAGCGATTGATGACGATCGGCAAGAACCCGTGAACGCGGTGTTGATCCTCTTCTGGATCCACGAGTGCATGGCTGAGAACGATCCCAGCGATGATCCCCGGATCCATGAATGCGGAGATATCAACCTCTTCTCCGAGCCAAAATGGCGTCTTCATTCCCCCCGGCATGATCAAGGTAGAAGTCGATCCAGGAAGATCTTCTTGCAAGCGCCCCATCATCTGCACCGCCCAATTTGCCTTGAAGGCCTTTGCAGGACAGTACAATTCCTCTGCAGATCGGAAACGAAATGTCGACGTTGAGGCGATCGTAATGAGTTTGATCGGACGCCCAGCTTCCACAAGCTCATTATAGATATGATTGAGAACCACCATGGGTCCGCTCACATGAGTTGTGAGGAGTTCGTTCATCTCATCTGGAAGAAGCTGATGAAAGGGTTTGTGTTGAACCACACCAGCAACCCAGTAGACCTGAGTGACAGGAGGACCATGACGCATGATGCCGTGAAGAACGTTCGGGGCCCATTGATTGACCTTTGTGAGATCCACATGGACAAACGCGCATCCATCGAGCTCAGAATCGTTCTGACACCTGAGAACACTTCGCCCCATGATGATCGGACGAATCTTCATGGACAGGAGACGTTTTGCAATCTCCCGACCAAGACCACTTGTTCCACCGAGAATGATGGCGGATTCCAAGAATTCCATGATTCACCTCCCTTTGTTGGGCCCCAAAGATAACATTTGAGGGAAGTTCTGGTCAATCCTTGAACAAAATAGGGGGATCAAGTATTATGGCGAGCGTCAGGAGTAAGAGGAACATGTGGACTATGGACTATGACTATGGGCTATGGATACGGGTCTCCCGATATCGCGGGGCGATATGTGGGTCATGAACTACTGACGTACCACTCCCTCGATACAGCCAAGGCTGTATCACGGTCTACGTGTTTAAGAACTCGTGTACCACTCCCGGATATAAATCAACTTCAGATACAGATTTATATTCCGGTCGTTCGCTCGGTAGTAAAAAAGATTTCTTTTTTACTACGCTCGCTCACTCCCGGATCGTCTAAGGGCAGGACGTCTGGTTTTGGTCCAGATAATCGGGGTTCGAATCCCTGTCCGGGAACCAAAGAAAAAAGCTTCATCGCAAGGTGAAGCTTTTTTCTTTGGTTCCGTCCGGCTCCGCCGGACACAAACGGGCGACTATCAGTGCCAGCCCGTTTGTCGGACAGGGATATTGCCGGAGCGGAGCAACGTCCTCGTAAGTGACGTTGCGGGAGCGAGGCAACATCCCTGGTACGCAAGTCGGACAGGGATGTAGCGAACAATGAAAGGTCATCTGCGTAACCTTTCAAGGAGTGAGCGTCCATCCCTGGTATGCGAATCGGACAGAGTAACTATCTCTCATACACAACACAGACCCCTTCTTCGCAAACAGCATCTGCATACGGAGGACAATCCATATAGCATCCATCGTCGTCTTGTTGTCTCAACCAATCTCGTACAACATCTTGTGAATTCTTATTGATTGGCCAGGTACATCCAGCACTGCATGACCCTCCACCCACATCGATACAATCCCGATCAAGCTCACAAGAATGATCAATCATAAGAGCTTGAAGATCTGATCCTGAAGAAGCGTTCCGATAGGACACCCAGATAAGGACAATTCCTCCACAAATAAGAAAGGGAATAAGGATCGTTTTGATTCGCTGTCTCATATCCCTCTATGGATTCACCAACACAGCCATTCCGAGTCCTCCAGAACCTTTTTTCCAATTGATGTTGTCAAACCCTCCAAGGTTCATATACATCACTTGAGTTTCCAAATCACCGTCTGGCACCCAGATCACATGATCCCCAAGCCCCGCCTCTTCTTGAACGTCCAATACGGTTCCATCAGGCCAGAGAAAATTCACTTCCCGAGCAACATCTTCTCCTTCCCAATCCTCTAGATCCACCATTCCATCCGCGCCACCAGCCGCATACATCACTCTCGTTGGTTTTGTAGCTTTTTCGATCAACTTTTGTTCATCAGCGAATTCATAATTCTCATAGTAAACTTTATATCGATCCCCTCCTAAATGCACAATCACAGGACCGTGTGCCTCCAAGACCAATGGAATTGCACATCCACTCGCGTCTTTTTGCACAATCCAATTTGTTCCATCGTATACGACATAAAACAATCCATCTCGTGTTTTTTCGCACGCATCTTCTGCCGTAATAATCATAAACGTTCCAGGAGATTCATCCCAAATCCACGAATCCAAAATAGGATACCCGATCTTATTTTGACGTGCGTTCACCAAACCTGAAGATCCTCCATGCTCAGAACTTTCAATAACAAGAGTAGGCTCACAGTCCCCTCCCTTAATGAGATCCTGTTCTGTTTCAGAATCTCCACAAATGTCCGAACTTGGAGATGTGTCAAAATCTTCACCAATATAGCCATCCTGGCTATTAAGAGAATAGACCTCCATGATTTTCTCAGGATCAGTTGCTGATGTTGCCTCAAAAAATGCTTTCATGACACCTGACTCCAATGGGAGAATTTGAATGGCAAGTGCTTGAAGTTGACCTTTTGCACAATCTCCCCCTGTATGTTCCCCTGATTTTGAAATATCCGTTCCGCATTCTCTTCGAATAATTTGTTTACTGTTTTCAAAATCTGTATATCCCTCTGTACTTGATGCCACACGAATTCCACGCAAATCATTTGTTGGTCCACTGCCGTTGTAATAGAACTTGATTGTTCCTCGCAAATTTTCTGGCGCCCAATCCGTGTAAGGAATGGCATAAGACAAGGTGCTTCCATTTTCAACGATCTGATGAGCGGAATTGTATCCAGAATCCTCTCCTTGAATCTGCCAATACTCCTCTTGCGTTTCCCCTTGAACCACTTCAGAAGTGAGAATGTTCTTGCACGCTTTATCGACACATGCCTGGACCGAAACTTCATATATTGTTGCGGACTTCAACCCAATAAGCACAGCCTCTTCTTCTTTCATGTTAGTAGTCACAGAAAGAGTTTCAGAAGAAACGGTATCTGTAGCCATCACGACAACATGATCAATAGCACCAACCAGTCCATCCCAATGCACACTCAATTTTGCCGACGACGCATAAGACGCATCCTTAGTCATGTACGGAGACACAGTTAGATTAGCCTCCCAAGGACGCGCGGACGTTGTCTCAGGAACAATGTCAGTCACAATCTCATTAGACTCCATCTCAACTTCAGGACGGTCAACAAACAAATAGGCTAATAAAAATCCTGTAATGATACACACAAGTAAGATCATCGATCCTTTCCAAAATATATTCATA
>JABMNY010000023.1 GCA_013204385.1 Candidatus Uhrbacteria bacterium | reverse complement strand
GAGTTGGACCGACGGGATGATTGTGACAGGGTTCGAAATTTTAACCGAAGAAGATTTTGAAGCGGTGCAAAAAGAACTTGATGAGGGAACGAACCCACGTGAGCTCAAAGCTCGACTTGCACGCGCAATTGTGACTCAATATTTTGATGAAGCGCAAGGAATGGGGGCGAGTGATCGATTCGATCAACTGTTTCAGAAAAAAGAAATTCCAGACGAGATTCCAGAGCACAAGATTACAAGCGCGATGACCATTGTGGATGTGCTTGTGGACGCGGGACTTGCAAGTTCAAAGTCCGATGCTCGACGACTGATTGAGGGGGGAGGGGTAAAAGTAAATGAGGTAGTTGTGGAGAGTCTTGATCTGATGATCGAACCTTCCGTTGAAGGCGCTCTTATTCAAAAAGGAAAACGTCATTTTATAAGGGTTATTTAAGCGAGTGAATTAATCGACTAAAAAAGACTCGAAAGAGTCTTTTTTAGTAAAAAACCTTTGTTTTTGGGGATTGTGTTTCCATACGAATCTGTCAGACTAGAGGAAGTATTATTATCTGTTTTTATTTTATATGATGAGAGTTATTCTCGGATCCGTCGTTTTATCAATGGTCTTCATGGGGGCTGGATGCTCTTTTGTTCCCGTATCTACTGTAAGCAATGACGATGGGAATGGAGAGAGCGATGCTTTCGTGCAAGAACAAGTTGGCGCTATTGAGCAAAACAAGAATGAAGATGAGGAAGCTGATTTAGAGGTTTCTTATGACTGTGTCTCGGGAATGGAAAGCTATTTTGATGAGTCTGTAGGACTTCAGTTTTGTTACCCATCTGATATGACCGTTGAAAAGGATCAGGAAGAATATTTCATAAAAGCAGCTGACGGGACACTTTTACGAGATCTTGCTGTTTACAACTATGATACAAAGACACTCTCAGAGTTCTTGGCAACAGAGTTTGTAAATCAAGATGCAGAGGCTTTAGGATATACATGCGAAGTTGAGAACTATTCATGGACATCAAATGAATATGGAACACTATTTACTATTTTAGGATTCCCAACAGGAAATGCGGATGGTCAAGGATATGAGTCTGTGAATGTCTGTCGCGATTCTTCAAGATATCAGACTGCTTTGACAAAACTTGTTCCAGAACTATTTTTTGAGCCGGGAATAAAGAATGGTTTATTTTTGGTCATTAATGGGGAACAGGATGCAGCATTTGGAGACTATACTGATGCATTTATGAATTCCATCCGTTTTCGTTAGATACATACAAGTCTTGACGCAATGCTAGATTGATGATAAGTAAGGGATATCTTGTGTGTGGAAGACGGTGTAAATCCGTGGCTGTCTCTTAGCAACAGTAAATCCCCCCCGATAAGCCTGGTCTTCACTCAAGTGCACCCCGCCCCTCGTATCTAAGAGTACGGGGGGTTTTGATTTCAAATGCGAAAACGGGTATGATTGGCTCGATATATGACTACACTATTACTTTTTCTTGCTGTTCTTTCGCTTCTCGTTTTTGTACATGAACTTGGTCACTTTGTCGTGGCACGGCTCATGGGAATGCATGTAGAAGAATTTGGGTTTGGGTTTCCTCCACGTTTATTTGGCGTAAAGCGTGGGGAGACAACGTATTCCATCAATTGGATTCCGCTCGGAGGATTTGTAAAAATTAAGGGAGAGTCGGGTGAACATGCACAGGACTCAGACAGCTTTGCGTCAAAAAAAGCTTGGCAAAGATTTTTAGTACTCATCGCAGGGGTCACAATGAACCTGTTGTTGGCCTGTGTTCTTTTTTCCATTGGCTACATGGCAGGACTTCCGAGTGTAGTGGATGATCAGCTCCCAGCGAATGCGCGTATAAGCGAACAAGAAATCACGATCATGCAGGTGGTAGAAGGATCTCCTGCAGAAGAGGCTGGGATTGTCGCTGGCGACACAATCGTCTCATTGGATGGTCAAGAGTTTCAGTTTGATACAGATGCACGAGATTATTTTGCAGAACATGCTGGGACAGGTGTCGAAATGGTTGTTCAAGGAGAAGATGGAGGCTCGCGAAGTGTAAATATTACATCTGCGTACCTTGATTCTGTTGAGACTACAGGAGTTGGAATTGGATTTTTAACAACGGGTCTCGTCGCATACCCATTCTTTTCTGCGATCGGGCAGGGAGTTTACACAACCTATCAGTTCACTATTGAGATTCTGAAGGCGTTCGGAGGTCTGATTCGTGACCTTGTTGTAAGTCAAGAAGTAGCTGTGGATCTTTCTGGTCCGGTTGGGATTGCCGTGATGACCGGAGAGGTTGCCGCGATGGGAATCGTCTATTTACTTCAGTTTGCTGCAGTTCTCTCCATCAACCTTGCCATCATCAACGTGCTTCCATTTCCTGCACTTGATGGAGGTCGGATCCTTTTTCTGCTTATTGAGAAATTAAGAGGTCGTCCTGTGAATCAGAAGATTGAGGTCGTTGTCCACAACCTTGGGTTTATGTTGTTAATGGTGCTTGTGGTGCTTGTGACGTATAAAGATTTTGTGACATTTGGGGGTCAAATTTGGGGAGGGATTAAGGGGATGGTTTCACTATGAAAAAGCAACTAGATGAATTGCAAGAAGCGTTTGCAAAACAAGTTGAGAAGATTACTGACCGAGAAGAGCTTGAGCGCCTCAAGACGGAGTTTTTGGGACGCAAAGGAAAACTGAAAGATCTCATGCAACAGATGGCAGGTCTTGCGGACGAAGAACGGAAGCTTATTGGAAAACGTGCCAATGAGGTGAAGGAGGCGATCGAGCAATCATTTTCAGAGATTGAGAATCGTCTGAGCGCTTCTGAACGCGAGGGAGCCATGGAGCGAGAATGGATTGATGTAACGCAACCTGTATTGGGAGCAGTGGGAAAAGGATCGCTCCATCCAGTGACTCAGGTGCAACAGGATCTCGAAGACCTATTTTCCTCAATGGGGTTTGTGATTGCAGATGGCCCAGAACTTGAGAGCGATTTTTATAATTTTACGGCTCTGAACATTCCACCAACCCATCCTGCGCGAGATATGCAGGATACGTTTTATATTGAGGGACAAACAAATGTTGTCATGCGCACACACACCTCACCGGTACAAGTGCGGTCGATGCGAAAGTGGGGAACTCCATTACGCGTTGTCGTTCCTGGACGCTGTTTTCGAAACGAGGCAACAGACGTTCGTCATGAGCACACGTTTCATCAGCTCGAGGGTCTTGTTGTTGATAAAGGGATCTCGATGGCAGACATGAAGGGTGTTCTTGAAACGGTGGCACAACATCTCTACGGAAAAGACACACGTGTTCGACTTCGTCCAAAGTTTTATCCATTTGTGGAGCCTGGTGTGAATGGGGAAGTGACATGCTTTCTCTGTAAGGGGGAAGGATGTCGTTTGTGTAAGAAAACAGGGTGGCTCGAGGTGTTTGGAGCCGGAATGGTGCATCCAAATGTCTTGCGCGAAGGAGGAATCGATCCAGATGTGTATTCAGGATTTGCGTTTGGGTTCGGGCTTACACGTCTTGTCATGCTCAAGTACGGGATTGATGATATTCGTCATTTAGAAAGTGGAGACTTACGTTTCCTCAAACAGTTTTAGGTATGTTGATTTCAAAAAAGTGGTTACAAGCGTTTGTAAAAACACCTGCAGATCTGACGGATCAGGATTTAGCGAACAGGATTTCTTTGTCGACTGTTGAAGTAGAACATGTAGACGATCAAGCCGTTACCATGAACAACATGGTTGTTGGGGTGATTGAATCTGTGGCACCGCATCCGAATGCGGATCGTCTTCGTGTGTGTCAGGTGAATGTTGGAACTTCTGTTTCTCAGATTGTCTGTGGGGGTTCTAATGTTGTTTCTGGGATGAAAGTTGCTGTTTCGCTTCCTGGATCATGGGTACGTTGGCATGGGGAAGGAGAGTTGGTTGAGATAAAAAAAACAAAACTTCGTGGAGAGTCGAGTGAAGGAATGATCTGTGCCAGTTCTGAGATTGGATTACCGCAGACGGAAGGGGATGATGAAATTGTAGATCTCAGTGATCTAGATTCACCTGCGGGAACACCACTCGCCGAGGCATTGGAACGCAATGATGTGATTTTTGAGATCGAACACAAGTCTCTTACGAACCGTCCTGATCTCATGGGGCATTATGGGATGGCGCGGGAGATTGCTGTGTTGACTAAGTCTCCACTCATTTCCTATCAACCAAAGAGTATTCCATCTGGAAAAGGAATGAAGATTCAGGTATCTGTTGAGAACCCAGATCTGTGTCCTCGGTATATGGCGGTGGCCATGGAAGGAATTCAGGTTGGAAAGTCTCCTCTTTGGCTTCAACAGCGATTAGAGGCGTGTGGTGTACGATCAATAAACAATGTGGTCGATGTGTCGAATTTCGTCATGCTTGAACTCGGTCAGCCGATGCATGCATTTGATGCAGATGTGCTCGGAGGACAGATTGTTGTGCGTCTCGCAAAACCGAAAGAAAAAATGACGGCACTCGACGAGAAAACATATCAACTCGATCCAGAGATGCTTCTGATTACGAATGGGGAGAACCCAATGGCGATTGCAGGGGTGATGGGAGGTGAAGGAAGTGGTGTAAGTGAGAAGACAACGAGGATCGTATTTGAATCGGCAAATTTCTCACCTGTGAGCGTGCGAAAGACTTCGACAAAACTTGGATTACGATCTGAATCTTCCGCGCGATTTGAAAAGTCTCTTGATCCAAATCTCTGCGAAATAGCCCTTCAACGCGCGGTTGAGCTCATGACAGAATTGAGTCCAGGAGCGAGGGTTGCGTCCAAGGTGATTGATGTTTATTCTCGTCCTCCAAAGCCGGTGATCGTTTCATTTTCAGCAAGTCTTGTGAATGCACGACTCGGAACACAGATCCCTGCGAAGATCATGGAGGAAATTTTGACGCGTCTTGGATTTTTGGTTCGCACAAAAAAGGATGTCCTTGAGGTAATGATCCCAAGTTGGCGTGCAACAAAAGATGTTGAGATTGTGGAGGATGTGATTGAGGAGATTGCGCGCATTTACGGATATGACAATATTGTTTCAACACTTCCCGTGTTCACAATTACTCCTCCGTATGTGGATCGTGTTCGTATGCTCGCGCGTGGAGCGAGAGCGGCACTTGTATCTGTGGGAGCTACAGAGGCTTATCTGTATGCGTTTGTGCGCCCTGAGACACTTGAATCATTAGGTGAATCATTGGATGCGCACAGCAAGCTTGCAAACCCACTTGCAGCAGATCGACCTTATTTAGTTCGATCGCTCGTGCCAAATTTACTTGAGACAGTCATCAAAAATCAACGATCGTTTGACCAAGTTCGACTTTTTCAGTCTGAGCGTGTATTTCGAAAAGAAGAAAAAGGAGAAGAAATGGGGGAAGGATCTGAACTTCTTCCTGCACAACCTCGGATGGTGACAGGAGTGTACTCTGAAAAAGGAAACGATCAGCCATTTTGGGAGGCGAAGTTGATGCTTGATAAAATGATGAAGATACTTGGATTTGAATACAAGTTGGTTCCTTCCACTCATCCTGCGCCCTGGCAACATTCTGTACGACAAGCCGAGATTCTTATTGGAGGAACGGTTGTCGGATTTGTCACAGAGGTAGATCCTCAGCGAGCAGAGCGACTTGGATTAGATCACCGAGTGGGTACGTTCGAGGTAAATCTTCAAGTTCTCGCAGACCTTCCCGAGCCAATGGTGAAGTATGAACCTGTTTTGGTGCATCCCGCGTCCGAGCGAGATCTCGCATTTATTGTGGATGAACGGGTTCTGTACGGTCTTATTGAAAATCGTGTACAACAAATCTCTTCTTTGTTAAAAGAAATACAACTTTTTGATGTCTATCGTGGGAAGGGGGTTGAAGAGGGGAAGAAATCTCTGGCGATGCGATTTACGTTTCGTGCATTCGACAGAACGCTTGAGTCAAAAGAAGTCGATGAAGAAATTCAAAAGGTTCGTCAGGTGCTTGAAAAAGAATTTGGTGCTACAATGAGAGTATAAGTGACTTAAGTTTGGAGGATATGTTTACCCCACTTGAAATTTTGTACATCGTACTTGCGTTTTGTGCGCTGTGGCTTTCTGCAATCGTATTTTGGTTGCTCTGGCAGGTGGCAAATGTCTTGAAACGCATTAACGACACAGTGAGTCTTGCGCAAGGGACACTCGCCAAGATGGAAGAAGCACTTGATGGGATCAGACAGAAATTTGACTACACATCGACAACACTCGGAGCTGTGATGCATACAGCAACAAAAGCGGTTGAGTATTTGATGGATCGGAAGCTTTCGTCAAAATCGGCTCCACCCAAAAAGGAGTCCAGCCGTCGAAGCAAGAAAAAATTTAGCGAATAATTTAATGATCGTAGTATGAGAGAAGGAGAGCCGACAAGAGAAAGACAAAAAGTACAGTTCACTCGTAGTGAACTATTAAGTGCGGTAGAACAATCAAAAAGAGCTTTGCATCCATGGGCTGTAGAAAATAGGGTAGAGGAGACAGAGGAGACAAATGACGGAGAAATGGTGCCGACAATCTCTTTCTTGTTAACAAGAAGACGAGTTTATGACAATCATCCCGAAGATACCATCATGGTCATACAACAAAGAGGTAGAGTAGAAGTAAGAAAGGGCGGGCAGGAACCAGAGTCATATGATCAACCGATTGATGATGTTGTTAGTCTTGTTAAGAAAGAGAGGGACGATTCGCTTAAACAAGAAGGATATACTCATGTTGATGAATAAACATCAAAACTTTATTGTCCCCAATCATAGAATTTTGATGGAATTGTGCGTATATTAGAGTAACGGATGATGGATTATCAAAGATACGAAAAAGAACTTTACATTAGCCCGCCAAAGCTCTCATGAGAGCGAAGGCGGGTTTTGAAATTACGGCATTAAGGTGGTAAGCTCGAGTCATTGTTTTGGGGTTAATCCTCGTTTTCTATGTCTAAATTTGTTCATCTTCATACCCATTCACATTATTCGCTTCTTGAGGCCCTTCCAAAAGTGAAGGAGATTTTGAAGCATGTGAAGGATCTGGAACAGGATGCAGTAGCGATTACGGACAATGGGACATTGTACGGGGCGATTGAGTTTTATCAGAAAGCCCTCGCAGAAGGAGTGAAGCCGATCATCGGAGTGGATTTTTATGTCGCGCGAGAAGGCCGTCATTTAAAGCGTGCGCGAATCGACACGCGTCCACATCGTCTTGTCTGTCTTGCAGAAAATAATGAAGGCTATAAAAATCTCATCCAACTTTCTTCAATAGGCTTCTTGGAGGGATTTTATTACAAACCTCGCATTGATAAAGAGCTTTTGCAGAAGCACACAAAAGGACTCATTGCGTTATCTGGTGGGCACATGGGGGAGATCGATGAACTGCTGAAGCTGGAGAATGAAGAAGAGGCACGGAAGGTTATTGCCTGGTATGTCGAGGTATTTGGAGAAGGGAATTTTTTTCTTGAACTTGTTGATCGTCCAGAGATTGCAGAGCAAGAAGCCACGAACACGAAGCTCATTGCGCTTGGGAAGGAACTTGGGGTGCCAGTTGTCGCCACAAAGAATACGTTTTATGTGAAGCCTCAGGACACAGAAGCGTGGAAGATTTTAAACTGTATTAAGGGTGGGAGAACACTCGAACAATTTGAACGGAAAAATGCGTACGAACATGATGCATCGATGGTAAGTGGAGAGTACATGGAGGAGCGATTTAAAGATGTGCCGGAAGCTATTGAAAATACACGTAAGATTGCGGATCGCTGTCATGTGGAGATTGAACTTGGGAAATGGAATTTTCCAAAGTTTGAGATTGAAGAAGGGAAGTCTTTTCGCCAGGTATTGACGGATCGTGCGTTTTTAAATTTACAGCAAAAACGAAGACGTGAATTGAATCAAGAAGAGACTGATCGTCTGAATTATGAGCTAAACATTATTGATGATAAGGGGTTTTGTCCTTATTTCTTGATCGTGTCCGATTTTTTAACTTGGGCGAGTGATCATGGAATTGTGACGACGACACGTGGGTCTGCCGCGGGTTCATTGGTCGGGTATTCGATTGGGATCTCTTCGATTGATCCATTATTGTATCAGTTGCCGTTTGAACGTTTTTTGAATCCACAGCGTCCGTCCGCACCGGATATTGATGCGGACTTTGCGGACAACCGTAGGGACGAAGTGCTTGATTATGTGCGGCAAAAATATGGGCATGACAAGGTGGCACAGATTTGTACCTTTGGAAAAATGCTCGCACGTGGAAGTGTTCGAGATGTAGGTCGTGCGCTTGGGTTTCCGTACTTGATGATTGACGAGATTGCAAAACTTGTCCCAATGGGATCGCAAGGGTTTGCGATGACACTTGATCGAGCACTTGATGAGAGTCCAGATCTGAAAAGAAAATATGATACGGATGCGAATGTGCGCCGAGTGATTGATTTAGCAAGACAATTGGAGGGGTGCGCAAGACATGTCTCGATTCATGCCGCTGGAACTGTTATTTCGCCGACGGATCTGACCGATTTTACCCCGCTTCAGATTGATACACGAGAAGGGAAAATCATTACGCAATTTGAGATGCATGCGGTTGAATCTGCGGGGCTCGTGAAGATGGACTTTCTTGGAATTCGAAACCTCTCTATTTTGGGAGATGCCGTCGCAATGGTAAAGGCGGTGAAGGGGATTGATATTGTTCCTCACGAAATTCCAGTCGAAGATGAAAAGACATTCAAACTCCTCGCTGCAGGTCATACCATGGGAGTGTTTCAGCTCAACGGAGATGGGATGACCAAGTATCTGATGGAACTCAAACCTGTCCGTGTGGAAGATATTATGGCGATGGTGGCGCTCTATCGTCCAGGTCCAATCGAAGTGATCCCTGAATACATTCAGCGAAAGCACGATACAAATCTTGTGAAGTTCATGGATCCAAGAATGGAAAACTTCTTGCAAAAGTCCTATGGTCTTTTGGTGTATCAAGATGACGTTATGTTGACCGCCATTCATTTGGCAGGATACACGTGGCTTGAGGCAGATAAATTGCGAAAGGCGATGGGAAAAAAGATTCCAGAGGAAATGGCTCTTCAGAAAGTGAAATTGATTAGTGGGTTTGTAGAGCATGGTCTTGCAAAATCGAAGGCGCAAGAGTTATGGAAACTGATCGAGCCGTTTGCGGCGTACGGATTCAACAAAGCGCACGCAGCATCCTACGGAATGGTGGCGTACCAAACGGCATACATGAAGGCGAACTATCCTTCAGAATATATGACCGCGCTCATGACAGCTGAGTCAGGGGATTTGGAGAAAATCGCCGAGGCAGTAAAGGAGTGTACGCGTATGGGGATTGAAGTTCTCCCTCCAGACATCAATGAGAGTCGCAAAGATTTTACATTCATGAGTGATACACAGATTCGGTTTGGGTTGTTGGTGATTAAGAATCTTGGGGAGGAAGTGATCGAATCGATTATCTCTGAGCGCAAGAATGGAGGTCCGTTTAAGGATCTCTCAGACTTTACCGCACGCGTGACGCATCGGGCGTTTAATAAGAAGTCTCTTGAGGCGCTTATTAAAGTTGGAGCACTCGATCGATTTGGAGAACGTAAACAATTGTGTGAAAACGTTGAACGTCTTTTGCTTCATAATAGAAGTATTCAAAAAGAGAAGGCCTCGAACCAGCAAAATTTGTTTGCAGCAACTCCACAAGTCATGGATCGAGGAATTGTGTTGCGAGAGTCTTCTCCGGCGACAATGAAGCAGGTGTTGATTTGGGAGAAAGAGTTATTGGGGATGTATGTGAGTGGGCATCCCTACGATCCGTGCGTAATTGCGTTTAAAGATCAGTTGTTGGACTGCAATCAGGTGGTGAATCAATCAGACGGAGTATTCGTTAAGTGTGGTGGAATTATTACGACGGTTAAAGAGATTGTGACCAAAAAAGGCGATCCAATGGCGTTTGTCGGACTGGAAGATCGAACAGGGCAAACAGAAGTGATTGTGTTTCCTCGGACATTCAAAGAAGTGAAAGATCTTCTTGTTCCGGATCAAATGGTACTTGTTTCAGCTAAAGTCTCTGTGCGAGAAGGAGAGGAAGCAAAATTATTGGCAAATAGTTTTATTGCGGTAGAGGACTCAACTATTTCTTCGATTGCACATATGTTGCACGCAGGCCAATGGATCACTTCGACCATGCAAAGTGAATCAAAAGCTACTCAACCAGAGGAGGCTCCAGCGATGATTCATCGAGGAACACTTTCAATTGCGCTTAAAGGAAAACCGACTCCAGAAATGGTGCAACAACTCCGTGAAATTCTGACGTCCGCACCTGGAAACAAGCCTGTGTGTTTGTTGATTGAGTCTGGCGGGCAGATGCGTCGGATCCAAACCGAGTACGCGGTCGCGGTCACAGATCGCATCGTGAATGCGGTCGCAGAACTCGTGGGGAGACAGAATGTGCGTGTCGAATAGCAATAGTATGAGTATATTCAATCCTGAAAATAGAGAGGATCGAGAATCACTTTTTGAAGCAAAGAAGTTCTCTCCGGAATTTGAGAAACGTTTACTCACTGCATTGGAGAAGAAACGTGAGAGTTTTCCAGATGTTATTTTGTGTCCAAATGGATCTTGTGGATGCCCAATGAAAGTTCAGTTTCTGGAGAATGCAGTGCGCGTCTGGTGCGTACAATGCGGATGGGAGCAAATACTACGTTCAGCACAGGTACACAAGTGATCCGATCGGACCACTTGTGTTTTTACATGCAAAGTGAAATTTCTATATTAAAAAGGGTTTTGTTTTTATTTAACTTTTGGCTAAATTCAGCGATTCGTTTATAATGAAAGGACTATGGCAATCAAAAAAGCTGCTCCTAAAAAACGTGTGGCTGTGAAGCGAGGAGAATCTCGAACGAAGAAGATTTCTGTAACGGATATTGATGACTTAGATTTTCACCAACCTGCAGCTGTACCACTCATTATGTATCGTCGAATTGCTCTCACGTTTATCGTGTTAGTATCGGCGGCACTCCTTGCCGTGTTGTATCTTTCAACTGTTCAGGCAGTGATTCACGTCGATTCAACAGAATCTGACATCACGGCGGAGTTCGTGGCAAACGTGTTCGAAACGCCAACACGTGCAACTGACGTACGTGGATCTGTGATCTCTGGAACGCTTGGGAAGTCTCGATCTTTTGATTCTCTTGGAGTTTCCTCAAAACTGGTTGAGGATATCGCTCGTGGATCTGTAACCATTTACAATAATCTTTCGTTTGCTCAACAACTTGTTGAGACAACACGTTTTTTATCTGAGTCTGGAGTTCTTTTTCGACTTGAAGATACTGTGAGTGTCCCTGCAGGTGGATCTGTTGTGGCAGAAGTCTACGCAGATGAGGTAGGGGCTACTGGAAATAGTGAGCCTTCACGCTTTACCATTCCTGGCCTTTCAGCCGCGAGACAAGAATCTGTTTATGCGCAAAGTACAGAGGCATTTACGGGAGGAGAATATGCCATTGCGATTGTGACGCAGGGAGAAATGGATCTTGCTGCGGATGAACTTGAGGCTGAGCTTTTGGAAGATGCAAAAGCAATGTTGTTGAATCAAGGAGGGGAAGCATTTACTGGTCAGTCCTATGATGTGGAGATAATCGAAAAAACGTTCAGTATCGAGCCAGAAACAGAAGCACAACGTTTTGACGTTGCTCTTACACTCAAAGTCACATCCGTTTTTTACGAAACAGAAGCGCTTGAAAAGATTGCGATCGCGAAATTATATGAAGGTCTTGGGCAAGGAGAGGAGTTTGTGAATCTCAATGCCAGTGCGATGATTGTCCGTGTTGAGGGGGTGGATGAGGAGGCTGGACAGGCAAACATTCTCGTTTCACTTTCTGTACCCGCTATTACATCGCGAACAAGCAATGCACTCAAAGTAGATCGATTTGTTGGGCTCAGCGAAGAAGAAGTGCGCGCACTTCTTCTAGGAGAAGAAGTTGCTACGGAGGTATCAATTGAATTCTTTCCATTTTGGGTAAACACCGTTCCGAGACTCAAAGACCACATTTATATCGATATTCGCTAATGAAAGATGTTGGTCTTGTAGCCGGCGTTTTTTGTTCTTGACGAATGACGTAGAGGAGGCTATCGTTTTTGTATTGCCGTGAGGAAAGACATGTGCAGAAGGACCATCTCAACAGGGAGGAAGAGCCGTGACTGAGAGCTTTTCCCGAGTTAACCTACTGTGTACCACTTTCTGAGTGATCCTCAACCCTAGGAATGGGTGATAAGTAAGAGATGCATATCTTGAGTAAGAGATGTGTATAAATCGGGTGGAACCGCCCTCTGTAGCTCGTGAGAGCGAAGGATGGGTCCCGAAGCTGCGTGAAGACGGAGCTTTTTTAAATAGATAACTTTGATATGGATCAACACGAATTAGAACAAATGCGTCACTCGTTTGCTCATTTACTTGCGGCAGCCGTCATGGAATTATGGCCAGAAACAAAACGAACAATCGGCCCAGCAATTGATAATGGGTTTTATTTTGACTTCGAGTTTGTGCAACCGATCTCTGAAGCAGATTTTCCTGCTATTGAGAAAAAAATGCGGTCACTCATGCAGACATGGACAGCGTTTGAACGGTTCGAGCTAAGCCCAGAGGAAGCAAAGCGTGAATATCCTGGAAATGAGTTTAAGCATGAGCTTATTGACCAGTTTTCTGGGGAAGGTCAAACTCTGACGTTTTATAAGTCAGGGAATTATTGGGATTTGTGCCGAGGAGGACATTCTGAGGGGATTGCGCATCTGAGCCCAATGATCTTTAAGCTCACAAAACTTGCAGGAGCTTATTGGCGAGGAGACGAAAAGAATGCGATGCTCACACGTATTTATGGTGTGGCGTTTGAAACACAAGCCGAATTAAAGGCGTACTTCACGATGTTGGAGGAAGCGTCAAAGCGTGATCATCGAAAACTTGGGAAAGAATTAGATTTGTTTGTTTTTTCAGACCTTGTGGGACCAGGGCTTCCACTTTGGACTCCTCGCGGAACGATCCTTCGAAACAAATTGGATGAGTTTGTTTGGAGTCTGCGTCAGGCACGTGGATATCAGAAAGTGGAGATCCCCCATATTACCAAGAAGGAGCTTTACGAGACTTCCGGTCATTGGGAGAAGTTTCAAGATGAGCTTTTCAAGATTACCACGCGTGAAGGGCATGTCTTTGCGATGAAACCGATGAACTGTCCGCATCACACACAGATTTTTGATCGCAAGCAACATAGCTATCGCGAGATGCCACAGCGCTTTGCAAACACTACGATGTGTTACCGTGACGAGCAGACAGGGGAGTTGCATGGCCTTTCACGCCTGCGTTCATTTACACAGGACGATGCGCATGTGTTTTGTCGGGAGTCCCAGGTAAAAGAAGAGGTGATGAAGATCTGGGATATTATCGAAACCTTTTACGGGGCGTTTGGGTTTACACTCAAATTGCGACTTTCCACGCATGATCCAGATAAAATGGAGAAGTACTTAGGAGGAGCAGAGTTGTGGGAGAAATCCGTTTCTGGGCTTAAAGAGATGCTTGAGGAACGTGGGGCAGAGTATGTCTTAGGAGTTGGGGAAGCTGCCTTCTATGGACCGAAGATCGATTTCATCACAAAGGATTCAATTGGTCGTGAATGGCAGGTGGCGACGATTCAGTTAGATCGAAACCTTCCTGAGCGATTCAATCTTTCTTGCGTGAACGAGTCTGGTGAGCAGGAGCGTGTCGTTATGATTCATGCGGCCATCATGGGTGCGATTGAACGTTTTCTCTCTGTCATGATCGAACACACGGCAGGAGCGTTTCCATTTTGGCTTGCTCCCGTGCAGATTGTGCTTGCGACTGTCGGTCAGGATTACATTCCATTTGCAAATGAACTTGAAGAGAAATTATTGAAGGTAGGCGTCCGTGTCGAACTCGATGCTTCAGACGAGAAACTCGGAAAGAAGATTCGTGATGCGGCAAAGAATAAAGTGCCTTGGACCATTGTTATTGGAGCAAAGGAGGTAGAGGGAGGTGACTTCAACGTGAAAGTCTTTGGCCAAGAAGAAGATTTATCGATTGGAGCAGGAGAGCTTATTGATCGCGTCAAACAAACAAGTCAATTTCCAGAATAAGCACAAATCAAAAACCAGGGTCGAAACCCTGGTTTTTTGTTTACTCTGAAATCTTGTCCTTAATGACTTGAGCTTGCAGGTCATCGAGCTGTTGCCCCATTTCTGCTTGTACTTTCTTCATTTCTGAATTAATAGCACTCATGTCAGAATCAAGTTGCGCTTTTGCTTGTTCTGCAGCAGCAGCGAATTCACCTTCTGCTGCTTTGAATTCTTCAGTCTGAGTGAGGTCAACACCAGCATCTTTCATGGTTGCGATAACTGCGTCATCAAAAGATTCTTTGATGTGGTCTACAACCTCTCGAGTGAGTCCTTTGTCGATAATCAAGGTGAGAAGTGCACGTTTTGCCCCTTCTTCAAGTTGTGAGTTTTCGATTAACTTTACGATTTCTTCACGTGTCATAGATTTTGTGTAGATTTATTTTGTTTTATTTCTTCTATGTATCACGTTAAGCCACTCCTTCGCTTGTTTCTGCTTCCTCTTCCTCATAAGCAATATCGTCGGTTGAGAGGGCTTCTCGATCTGCAAGAAGTTGTTGAGCTTTTTCTTGAATCAACTGGTCAATCTCTGGGCGAAGAGACTCGATAACCATTTTCTTGAGCTTTGAAGAGAATGTGTCACGTGCTGCAGACATTCGAGCAAAGAACCCGTCTTTTGCTTCACGTGCTTTTCCACGAAGAGCATCAATGCGCTCTTTTGCAACACCAACGATTTCTCTTCCTGCGTCAAGTACTTCTCCAGCTGCTCCAGAAACTGCTTCTGCCACAGAAATTCCTGCGTCAACAGCTGCAACAAGGGAGTCAAGAGCAAATTCTCCACCTCTCTTCTTTAGATCAATTCCGGCAGCTTTTGCTTCATTTGCTGTTTTTACAGCAAGGTCGATTTTTTCAGCACCGTAGTTTCTAACTGCGTCTAGGGCGTCTATACCAAATTCTGCAAGAGCACTAGCTCCTTCAGCAAGATCTTTTGCCGCTTGTGATCCAACTTCAATTCCACGAGCTTTCATGGCATTCGCCAGAGCGACTCCCTTTTCACCAGACATGATGGCAAGAGCAGCGCCGGTATACCCAGCTTCGACAACAGCATCTTTTGTGCGTGTTGCAGCATCTTTTGCTGCATCAACAGCAAGATCTTTAATTTCACGACCTTCTTGAAAAGACTCTGCTGTATATTCAGCAACAGCTTTTCCAGCTTCAACAGTCGCCTTGGCACCTTTTTCAATACCACCAACAACAGCAAAAGCACCTTCAACAGCCATTTCTTTTCCTTTAGTGACAGCACCTTTAACTCCATCAATCGCTCGGTCTTTTGCACCAAGAGCCATTGAGTAAGCATCACGTGCTTTTCCTGCAAGAGAATCTCCTACAGATTTTGCTCCGCCTTGGAAACGCTTCCAAAGACTTGAAGCGCCTTCTTTCATTGCGTTAATCCGTTCCCGGCCGGTGTCGGCCATTGACGTTTCTTTTTGCTCCGATTTTGGAGCCTCAGCTTTCATTTCTGCGGATCCGCCCTCCTTTTTACCGAACCCTAGTGATTTGAAAAGACCCATAATGGTATTTTTTGGTTAATTTAAGCATGGGAATTATGTCTACATAATATCAGAAATTAGCCATTTTGTCAATAGATCTGTTGACAAAATTCTAAAAAAATGAGAAGGTTTTTGGCCACCTCAACAAAGGAGGACCCCATGGGTCTCAGGCTTGTACGTCCTAGTGAAGAAGTCGAGGTAGAGATTGGGAACAATTCTGACCTTCGCAAAGCGATCGAGCGTCTGACGCTCGGAAGGACACCCGACGGTATCCCGAGCATCTTCACTGATGCTCAAGGACAAGCGCTCTATCGGGCGTTATGTAATCGCTCCTTCATGCAGAGGCAACTCAATGACTGGACGGAGTGTCTGCTCGCAGACCATCCGTACAACCGGCGTCGAGAGACCAATCCGAAGTTCGGCGTCATCAACTGGATGGCCTGGCTCTTCTTCAACGGAAAAGCGCCGCCAGAGCAGGTTCAGATGGAACCTGTGATTGAATGGCGTAGGCGTGCCGAACGGTATGTCGATGAGAGTCTGGCAAGCGTCAGCGACTCGTCCTGGCTCGAACGTCCGCTTCAGGATCTCGCGAGAGAGAATGGGGGGAATACCTGGCCAAAGCCCGTCATGCGCTGGGCGCTCGTCCAGCTTCTCATGATTCCGGCGGAATCCCACCACGCGACCGGCTGACACGATATCAGTCGGTTTTTTAATTGAGGGAGAGTTGACATGTGCGGGTTTTCCTGGCAAGGTTTTTCTTCGGATGAACTAGGAGGTGGGGGAATGCCCACAAAACTTGCGCTTGTGAGGAGTCTTGTCGACATTCCTCTATTCTTCAGTCCTCGTGAGGCGATCGAAAGACTCACGTTCTGGACACAAGATGGCGCTTCAAACGGGGTGTTTCTTCCTCGTGAAGCGGAGGTCTTGAAGAGAACACTCAAAGATCGTGCGTTCACCTCTGAACACTTGGAGGTGATTGTCGAAGAACTTCGTCGATTGGATGCGGTCGAGCCAGATGATCTTGAAGGAAGAGATCAAGACTCGATACATACATGGAGGGTTTGTTACTTCCACACCTATATTCAAGAAGCACGTCAGAGTCCTTTGAGCTCCGTGCTGATCTCCCAAATGTTTCAGACCATGCATCACCATCAGGTGAATGTAGAACGACAAACTGGCAAGCGTTGCCGAAAATCGTTTCTACGCGCGGTGGTCGTGGCCTTTCTCACAACCCCTTTACACGACTCACCGGCTCGAGCTTCTGTTCGCCGGTCTGCCCGCCATAGCACATAAAGCGACGGTGGGTTTTTCTTTTTCTTTATATTTTGTTACGCTCATCCCGTTATGGAACCCAAATACCACCTCATTACCTATGGCTGTCAGATGAATAAAAATGATTCTGAGCGCATGGAAACCCTTCTTCAATCTGTCGGGCTTATTTCGACACAAGACAGGGAAGAGGCAGACGTTATTTTAGTGAATACCTGCTCTGTACGACAAAGTGCGGAGGATAGAGTGTTTAGCGTGGTACATGACTTCATTCCGCTCAAAGAGAAAAATCCAAACCTGATTGTCGGGATCACTGGGTGTATGCCAGGGCGAGATCGCGATGGGGCAATCAGAAAGCGCTTGCCGATTGTGGATCTCTACTTTCCGACTCAGGACATGGGACAACTTCCACGTTGGCTAGGAGAACTTCGACCTGAACTTGTGAACAGCACGGATCCTGTGGAGGATTATTTGAAAATAAACCCTGATCGTCAGACAACGCGCCAGGCGTATGTATCGATTCAAACAGGATGCAATAAATTTTGTACCTATTGTGTTGTTCCGTTTGCGCGCGGTCTTGAGAAGAATCGATCAGTGAAAGATATTCTTGATGAAATTCAAGATCTTGCCTTGCATGGATGTGTCGAGGTGACACTCTTGGGTCAAACCGTGAACAGTTATCTCGCTCCAGACCCAGAAGCGTTTTCAACAGACAATCCATACACAGATCACTTTGCAAAACTGTTGTGGGAGGTGAATCAGGTTGAGGGAATTTCTCGACTTCATTTTACCGCTCCGCATCCGCTTCATATGACCGATGAAGTCATTGACGCGATGACACTTCCCGCACATGTAAACTTTATCCATTTACCTGTACAAGCAGGCGATGACGATGTCTTGCGACGCATGAATCGACGCTACACTGCTAAACAGTTTTTAGAAGTTGTTGATCGATTAAAAGCGAAGATCCCAAACCTCACCATTGGAACAGACATCATTGTAGGATTTTGCGGGGAGAGTAAGGAAGCGTTTGAGAAAACGGTAGAACTCTACAGACAGGTTCAGTTTGATATCTCGTACACGGCGCGCTATTCAACGCGTTCTGGAACCGCTGCGTGGCGAGCGTTTAAAGACGATGTGGATCACGATGAGAAAAAACGACGCTGGAGTGTTCTCCAAGAACTTCAGGAGCAGATCGTTCTTGAGCGAAATCAAGCGTACGTCGGAAAAACAGTTTCCGTGCTTGTAGATCGTCATGAGGAACCAAAGATTACAGATGAGATGCTCAAGATGCCTGAGAAGATTCAAGAGGTGCTGGCTGCCCAGCCTGGATTCTGTTATGGAAACTCACGTGAAATGAAGCTTGTGCGGTTTGTTGCGGGAAGTGAGATGGTTGGAAAAATCGTAGAGATAAGAATTACCAAAGCCGATATGTGGGTGTTGGAAGGCGAGATTATATGAAACCAAAAGTGATCGCTATTGTTGGGCCTACGGCGAGCGGAAAAACCGGACTCGGGATTGAGATTGCAAAAAAATGGGATGGCGAGGTGATTTCAGTAGACTCACGCCAGATTTATCGTGGGATGGATATTGGGACAGCAAAGCCTGAAGGGGAATGGAGTGAAGCTGATATTGAAAAGGGAGGATCGATCAATCAATTGTTTGGAGCACGCAAAACGTTTGAGGTCGAAGGAGTTCCGCACTGGGGGATCGATCTTGTTGATCCAGATGCGTCCTATTCCGTTGCTGATTTTAAATTGTTTGCTGAGGAAAAGATTGCAGATATTGTAAAACGGCGGAAGGTACCTATTTTGGTTGGTGGGACTGGGTTTTGGTTGAAAGCAGTAATCGATAATCTCGATCTTACACAGACTCCTGCAGACCCAATCCTTCGGGCAGAACTTGAAGCAAGAACGCTCGGAGATCTTTTTCACGAATACAAACAACTTGATCCAGGTGGTGCAGAACTGATCGATAAACAAAATAAGCGTCGTGTCCTGCGTGCGCTTGAGGTGACAAAACTTACAGGAAAGCCATTTAGTGAACAACAGACGATGGGGGAAGCTCTGTATTCCGTATTGCAGATTGGGCTTCGTGTCCCGCGTGAGGTGTTGAATGAGCGGATTGATACCAGAGTTGAAGAAATGGTTGCACGCGGGCTTGTGCAGGAGGTGAGAGGGCTCTGTGAGCGTTATGGGTGTGAGATCGAGTCAATGACGAGTATTGGCTATCGTCAGATTTGTCAGTTTGTCTCTGGCGCGCAAAAACTGAAAGAGGCAATCGAAGAAGTAAAAATCGATACACGACAGTATGCAAAACGTCAGATGACCTGGTTTAAGCGCGATGAACGGATTCATTGGGTGGAGCCTGGTCAGAGTGTCGATGCGGTCGTCCAACCATTTTTATTAAAAAACTCTATCACATAAGCGATAGAGTTTTTTGTTAGGCGGAGAGTTCTGTGAGGACTTCGAGAGGGTAGCTTGTTCCTGAGAAGTAGCTTTTGAATCGAGCGGTTGTTGTTTCTGAACGGTGTTCGCTGAGGCGATTCATGATCTCTGTCTGCGTGAGCCAGAGCGTTTCTACAATCTCAGGAGCTTCGATGTCGCCTTGCTGTTCATCTTCAAGTTCGCAACGAAACAAGAAGTAGATTGCCATGTAGTCTCGAGAGGGAAGTGTTGCTTGATGGACGCCAACAAGATTGACTGGACGAACGCGGTACCCTGTTTCTTCAAGTACTTCACGCATGACAGCATCTGTAAGCAGTTCACCTTTTTCTACATGTCCTGCGGGTTGGTTGATGACAGGCGCGTGACCTTCAGGGAGATTAGCAGGGCGTTCTCGGATGACAAGAAGTTTCCCGTTGCGCTCAATAAACCCTGCAACAATTACGCGTGCGGTATGTCGTTCTGTCATAGATTAGACCTGTTGTTTTATAAATTTCTGACTATGTTGAGTGACAGTTGTGCCGAAACGATTGAAGGAAGAGGAAGAATATCTAGATATTTTGACGAATCCTGAAATCGTTGCAGGCCAAATGGCGCCAAAATAGGTCGAAAGATTATAAGACAAGAGGTCTATTATTCACTTTTCAGTTCGACAAGAAGCATATTTTTTACTATGCCGGCGTCCGCGGTTCCTTCGGATGCGCGCATGACCATGCCGATGAGAAATTTGATGAGTTGCTCTTCTCCCGCTTTGTATCGAGCGACTTCTGTGGGGTGACTGGTGATCACTTGAGTAACGAGTTCTGCAAGCAGACCTTCATCGTCAACACGTCCAAGCTTTTGATCTTCCATCACATGACTTGGGTCAGATCCATCGTCGAGCATGGTGTTTAACACCATAAGTCCTGCGGTGTTGTTCAGTTTATTTGTGGCGATCAAGGTAATAAATTCTGCAAAATTTTCAGGATTTATTTTTATTGTTCGAATATCGATTGATCGTTCTTTCATGAGTCCACCAAGTTTTGAAAGAAGCCATCCAGAAACAAGACGTCCGAGTTTCTTTTTCTCGTGTTCCAACACGGTTGCTTCTGTTTCTTGGAGTTCAGGAAGCGCGAGAAGCCATGCGTGGAGTTCTGAGAAGGTATGTTCAACAAAATCTGCGAGGATCGGGTCATCACAAATCTGGCGTGCGTCTGATGGTTTTAAGGAGTACTCCTCTTCAAAACGTGCGCGACGGGCAGCGGGGAGTTCTGGAAGGCGTGAACGGAGCTCATCAGCGAGTTCTTTTAGTTCAAGCGGTGGAATGTCTGGTTCTGGGAAGTATCGATAATCTGCCGCTTCTTCTTTTGATCGCTGTTCATCTGTTCGGTTTTGCGTATCATTCCATCCACGAGTTGTGGAAATCATTGGGGGAGTTTCTGCTTCCCAAAGTTTTGTCTGGCGTTTAATCTCGTATTCGATTGCTTTCTCGACATGCTTAAATGAGTTGAGGTTTTTGACCTCTGTTTTTGGATTGAATCGTGCACCAACAATGCCCCCTTGATCGTCGATGAGACGGAGGGAAACGTTTGCATCACAGCGAAGGTGTCCTTTTTCCATGTCTGCATCAGAAATTCCAAGGTAGCGCGCAATAAGACGGAGTTCATGTAAGAAGATTTTTGCTTCTTTTGCAGAACGAAAATCTGGCTCGGTCACAATCTCAATGAGTGGTGTTCCTCCACGGTTGAAATCGACATACGTACTTGCTCCTGACTCATGAACGTTTTTTGCCGCGTCTTCTTCTAAGTGAGCGCGTGTGATGCCAATCCTAGCAGTAGCCCGTTCTCCTCCAGGAACGACAATATCCACGTGACCATCAATCGCAATAGGAAGGTCAAACTGTGAGATCTGATAGGCCTTTGGGAGATCTGGATAAAAATAGTTCTTTCGATCGAATTTAGAATGTTCTGCAATCTCACAATTCAAAGCAAGTCCCATCAACACGCCGTAGCGTACCGCTTGGCCGTTTACCACAGGGAGAACACCAGGTTGTCCTAAACAAATAGGGCAGACATGGGTGTTTGGGGCTACGGCAGAATCGTGGGTGGGACAGCTACAAAACATTTTTGATTTTGTTTTGAGCTGTACGTGAATTTCAAGTCCAATGACAGGTTCGTAGATCATACAAGAATGAGCTTACTCGACTACCGCATCCTTTTCAAGATCTGGTTTTATGAGTGTTTTTTTGAGGTTTTCGTAAAGCAAGACAGAATAGATAATAAAGAGTGGAATGATAAAAATGTCTGCCATGGATTCAAGAAGTTCTGTCCAAAGAGGAGGTTTTTCACTAAATACAACCGAGAGATCAGTTCCCAGTATCGTGCCAACAAGGGTTAAGATTATTCCAAGAATAAATGCATACCCAAGACCGATCACGACAGGGCCTGATACGAGACGCCAGAGGGCAGGAAAGAAGCGTCCTGTCACGAGTTCTCGACTGTACGCAAGCGCCTCCATTGGGCGCTTCCCATCAACGGCAACACTGATCTGACTATGTGCGTACCACACCCAAAAGATGATTGCAGGAACAATCAATAAGAGGAGTCCTCCAAAAATGATAAGTCCTTGAAGAAGCGCAGCAATCAGCACGGGTCGAATACGAAGGAGTGCCTTTTTTGAAATTTCATTTGGATCAGTAGGTTCGCTTTTCTCTAGTTGAACGATTGATTGCATGATACTGATCCCCATCCAGATAGAAATAAACATCTGAGCGAGAATACTGACAACGACCAATATTTCGATGATGAAGTGTTCTGGAAGACTTGTAAGAATGAGTGTGCTCGCTAAAGGAAGAAGAAGCCAGGCGGCATACCCAATGAATAGCCAGAAATTGGCGCGATAGAGCGTAAACGTACGTGTAAGAAGATCGCGAGGAGATTCAATCATAGAGGCAATAACGAGTGAGACATCTTAAAAGATGATGGATTTTCTTCGAACGGGAGTAGTGGACGCCCGTGAAACGAAAACACGTACTTTGCAGAGGTCTCTATTGTTTGAGGGATTTGAGAAGTAGCACGTCTGAAATAAGAATGAGTGGGTTGATGAGGACGGCAATGACAATTGGGACGATCGTTTGTGTCATGGTTGTGACGCGAAGTTGAATATCGAAGTTGATTCCAGAGGATGCGCTGATGATGATTCCAACCAGATATGCCACGATAGACATCGCAAATACTCCGAAGATAATGAACACAAGTTTTGGAACGAGAATACGAATCAGCACGGCCCAGAATCGACCTTGAATGAGTTGACGACTGGTCGCGAGAGCGACTTTTGCTGTAACTCCATCAAGAATCGTGATGTACGGAGCCAGGAAGTAGAAGACAACCCACTTAATTGTGAGGAAGACAGCAACAAAAATTCCAAGGATCAGGAGGATATTTGCAAAAACAATGAGAGCGGAAACGTTTGCGAGTGATCCAATTGTGGCGAGAATGATGGCCGGAGCAAACCCAATCACGACCGCTAAGAGTGCCATCAAAATAACCATCACAGAGGTGAGGGCTGCGGGAATAAAGACAAGACGTCCTTCCTTCATGGCTTGTTTTGCATTAACGGTTTTTCTTGCAAGATGATTTCCCGTTGCTTTTGTGATGGACGTGTAGATCCAGAAACTGAGTAGTGGGGCAATAACAAACGATGTTATCGCAAAGATGACAACTCCCATTATTTCGAGACTCGTGAGACTTCCTCCGAGCTGGAGTCTTGATGCAGATGGATAAAAAGAGAGAGCAATGGCAAATAAGATGGCGGTGCTAAGCAACCATCCAGAAATGGTAAGGAGTTCTGTTGAGCGAGCGCGAAAGACTTCCCAGGATTGATCGATGAGTTCTCCGATGGAAATGAGCGGTTTGGACATAGAGAGAAAGTTAACAGGTAGTCAATAGGTGATTGATAAGCGTGGTTGCGTTTGTACGGCTTTGTTCGAGTGTCCCGGAGGTGTCGAGTTGGAAGAGTTGGGATCCGTGGCTCTCGAACAGTGTTTTAAACCAGTCTGAGTTGAACCGCTCTTCTTGTTTTTCCATAAAGGAGAGTTCTGCAAAGACTCCTTTTGATTCATCGTCGCGGGCACGGATACGTTCCATGGCAGTTTGCGCACTTACCTGCGTGAGGATAAGGGCGTCAGGAGCATGCTCGAGCGCAAGCTTGTTTCCGGGGAGTGCCATAATTGTCTCAAGTGGGACGGAGTTTGGCATGATGGGTTGATAGACAAGCGAGCTAGAAACGCCACGATCTTGGATCACGATTTTCCCTGCCTCGAGTGCTGGGAGAATAAGACGTTTGTATTGAATGTGTCGATCAAGTGCAAACGCGTGCGCAAGTTCTTCTCCACTATATGGGTCTGAGGTGTTTGAAAGTTCGTATCGAATGGCAGATCCTACCCATGTGCGTGTTGGCTCATAGGTGAATAGGATATCGAACTCAGAGACATCTTCAAATCGTGGAGGAGTCGCTTCTTTCCAATCTTGCAGTCGAAAGATCTTGTGACCACAGTCGCGTGCCCAATCTTGTATGGCATTCAAGACAGTCGATTTTCCAGATCCCGTGAGTCCATCTACGATGATGAATTTTCCTGCTCGATTCATAAAGTATAGCAATAAAGCGCTTGAAAATAAATGTCTGGAAGAAACGCGATGAAATAAGTAAGTTGTCCACAGAAGAAAAAGAACGAGGTTATTTTAGCCAATAATACCGTACAGTGGAAACAGGCTCGACTGTCTGTTACAGTGTGGGGACTATGACACGATTTGATCAACTTTATAAAGAGCTCATTACACGTGTTTATCTTGAAGGTGAAGATGTTTTCTCTGATCGTACAGGGTTTTCAACAAAAGCCCTACCTGGAGTGACATTTGAAATCCACCCTGCACAGGGATTCCCCTTGTTAACATTGAGAAAAATTCCAATTAAACTTTTTTGTGCGGAGGTTGTGTGGATGATTACAGGACAAAAGGATTTGACCTTTGTTCGACAGTTTACGTCTATTTGGGATGATTTTGCGGAAGCAGACGGAACAATGGAAACGGCGTACGGCTACAGGTGGCGCGAACATTTTGGACGTGATCAACTTCTTGATTTAGTTGAGCATTTGAGAGCAGAGCCAACATCTCGTCAGGGAGTTGTGGTGATGTGGGACCCCGCGTCAGATGGGCTCTTGGCTCCAAAAAAGAAAAATGTCCCCTGTCCATTTACGTGGACAGCAAACATTATTGCGAATAAGTTGAATCTCCATCTGATTATTCGCTCAAACGACATGATGCTTGGGAATCCGCATGATACGGCTGGATTTGCGCTTCTTCAAGCAATGTTGGCACAGGAGTTAGGGGTTGAGGTTGGAAAACTGACTATCTCTATTTCGCACGCACATATTTATGAAGGGCATTATGATCAGGTGGGGGAGTTATTGGAGCGTGATGAGCATGTTCATGCGGAGATTCTGTGTCGATTGCCAGAAAATGCGTTTCAACGAGCGATGCAGGCTGATGCCAGTCTTGTAGAGGAGTTATTCAAGATGTTTAAAGATCAATATGCACCGGCTCCTCCGGTTAAAAAGATGCAGATCGCGTTATGATGAATGTTTGGCTTATTGCAGCGATGTCTGTAGACGGAAAAATTGCGCAAAGTTCTGAGCAAGTGTCTTTAGATTGGACAAGTAAGGAGGATACACGATTCTTTATTGATAAAACAAAAGAAGCTGGGGTGGTGATCATGGGACGCAAGACATTCGATACCATTGGTAAGCCACTTCCAGGACGCAGAATGATCGTCATGACTCGTCAGACAGATCTTGCCTTTGAAGGTGATGGGGTAGAGTACAGCACGCTTTCACCCTCCGCATTACTTGAACAACTTTCTCATGAAGGTGTTCAGACGGTGGCACTCGCTGGTGGGGAGATGGTGTACAGTCAGTTTTTACAAGCGGGTCTTGTGACAGATGTCTATCTCACCATTGAGCCAATTCTCTTTGGGTCAGGGATTCCGCTCGCAACTGGATTTGAACGGATTGAGATGCGACTAGAGGATGTTGTACGCATCAATGATCAAGCAGTGCTTCTTCACTACAAATTATAAAAACGGGCTTATGCCCGTTTTTATAATTGCGTCTACTTCTTATTTGCTTCTTGAATAATTTTCATACTTTTCTCCATTCTTTGTTGAAGTGCGTCAGTTTCCTTCTTCCATTGAGCGTACTCTGGTGTACCTCCCAAGCCAGCTGCTTCCATTTCCGCGACGCTTTCTGTCTGGCGTTCCAGCTTCATGACGTCGTGTGTAAAAATTTGAAGCTTCATCTCTGGAGTGAGTTTGGAGAACCCAGAAGAACTTGGATTCGTATACGTTGTATGACTTGTCTGAGGGTCTGGTCTCCAGGGGTTTGTTGATCGTGGAACGAAGTAATCTCGGACTTGTGCGGGTGTGAGATCCCAGCGTGCATCAAGAGTCTCTTTGATAAATCGAGGTCCGTCTCTTTTGATAACCATTTCTGCACCCGTTACATTCCCATCTTCATCATAATGGAAGAAGACTTTTCCAACCTCTCCTTTAAACTTTCCATGATGTTCTGAAAAATAGGTTGAGGAAGATTCGGTATTGATCTGTTCTACAGGAGGTACGCTGTTCTCAAGGGGAGCTGTTTGTGTGGATACTACGTTAGCAGGAGAAGTAAGTTGGTCAGATGCTTCTGGGATTCGTAGAAGTTGTTTTTGAAGATAGAGCGCCTCAGGACTATCTCCGTATCCAGCGTCTTTAAGTTCTTGAATCGCACGTTCCAAGCGTTCTCGAGTATCTGCTCCACCTGTATCAATACCTGTGAAGTTCCCATCCGCATCTGCAAAAATATGGAATTCTCCTTTCAAAAGATCATTGGGTGCCAGTGAGTTTAAGAGAGGAGTCTCTGGAACAGATGGTGTTTCAGCAGAAGATGTATCGAGTTCAGTAGAGCTTTCAATTTCTGGAGCAGATATTCCTGCTTCATAGGTGAACCCTCCGGCACGTATCTCGTCAAGAGAAAGGGCTTGTCCTGTTTGCGTGTCCACGAAGCCGAGGGTGACGTGACCATCAGGGGAGGTGTGGGTTAAGACGGATAATCGACCGATGGCTTCTGTGCTCAGGCGTGTGTCGCCATCGTCGCGAACAATCCCAGCTTCTCGAGCTGCTTCAAGCGCAGCCTTTGAGGAAAGACCTTGGCGCTTAAATATCTCAATAAGTCCATCACCTTTGCGGACTGTTCCAAGCTTCAGTTCCTCTGCGCTGTATTCAATCTGTGATCCAGCAATATCTACAGAGAAAGACCCAACCTCTTTTCCTGTGCTAGAGACAGGAGCTCCAGTTATGGGGTCGCTCGAGTCTGCTTGTGTGATTCCGGAATCAGGTGTGGTTTCAGTCCCAGAAGGTGGAATACTTCCTGAACGACCATCTGGTGTTGTTGGTCCAGTTGTTGGATTTTCTCCTCCAAACTGATGCGCCAATTTTTGCATTGATTCAATCGGTTTCATTGGGGACTCTGTGAAGTTGTCCAGAGCAAACTGTCCTGCACCTTTTGTTTCAAATGCAGAAAGAGCTGCATCGATCATGGCGCTTGGTCCGCCTGTTTCCATAATCTCTGCCATGGCCATGCCTCCAAAACCAGCAAGACGCATGATCGTGGCAGCTCCCTCAACAGCACGCAATGCTTTTGGTGCTTCTATTTTAAGTTTTGCAAGATGTGTATCAAGTTTGGATGAGCGTTCTGGTGAGATTTTTGAACGCATGTATTCGAATGCTGCGCCCGTTCCGTACACAGTCGCTTTTGGAAATGCCGTGACTCCACCAGCAAGTTTTGAGGCTGTTTCTGTGAACCCTTTCAGAACGAACTCATTTACCATTCCTCCTGTTCTCTCTCCCGTTTCGATTTCAGATTTTACTTTTCCGTACCGTTCCATGAGAGAAGCTGTTCCATATACTCCTGCACGGAGCGTAAGGAGTCCACTAAACATGAGTGCGGTGTTGAGCCCTTCCTTAAGTGCTGTTGATGTTTTGATCTTGGTTTGAATCGCTTGATCCAAAAGTTTTGCGATTTCTTCATCTCGTTTATTACGCAGTCTTTTGTCTTCACCTTCAAAATGAGTGACAACTTGATTTACTTTATCTAACAATTCAGTTTTTTTCTCTTCAGTTAAAAATTTTGAATTGTTAATCACTTCAGAAAGCATGGCTTTCTTTTTCTCGAGTACATCCGATCCACCTTCTGCTTCAATTTGAGTCTCGCGTGTCATTCGTTCTTTTTCAATCCTTTTCTTTTCAGAACCAGTTGTGTATTTTTGTACAAGCCAAGCGGGAAAATCATGGAATCCTTTGTATCCAATTAGACTCGCATAGCCTCCAATAATGGCCATTGCCCCCTTTTTTGCATATTCAGAAAGTTCTTTTGTGTGGCCTGCCTCATCTTCAGGTTGGACTTCACCCTTGAATTTTGAAATAAAACGTTCGTAGGCTCCTCGAAATGTGGCAAAGACCCCTTTCTTTTCTGGTGTTGTATCTGGTGATTCAGTTTCAGTAGTTGTCTCGGGTGTAGACGCATCAGGATCAGCGACAGGCCCCGCATCAGGATCAGCGACAGGCCCCGCATCAGGAT
>JABMNY010000022.1 GCA_013204385.1 Candidatus Uhrbacteria bacterium | reverse complement strand
TCACGCATCAGATTCAGTTGAAGCCGCAGAAGCAGAAATCAAACGATTTTTTTCAGAGGAAGAAATTTTTGAGTACGAAAAGATCACAGATCGTTTCGTATTTGGAGAGGGGATTTAATTTCCTTGACAGGAAATGGGAGAACTTGCTAGTCTCAATATAGATTATGAAACTCACAAATACATTTTTCTTTAGCTTCTTTTTCCGCTGTCGCGGGGCGTGTTTGTCATAGTCGATAATTCTGATCGATAACAACCGTCCCAAAGGGGCGGTTGTTTTGTTTCTGTATCTCAACAAGGATTTAGTCGAATCCTTGTCCGGCTAGAGAAACAAGGGAGACATCATGGCATTGTTCACGATTCGAGATGCGGTAGAAAATGACATCCCATCCATCAACGAACTGTTTCGAGGGGAATATGGCGAAGGATATCCGTATCAAATGACAACGCTTTCCGCTCCTGATATGCATCTCGTTGCACAGAGTGATGGAAAAATCGTTGGATTTGCACGCGCTTCTCCTTACGGAATCTACTTCGATGTTTGGGAACTCTGTTCTTTGGTGGTGCATTCTAAGATGCGTCAGCATGGGATTGCACGTTCATTCACCATTGAGCGGATTCGTCGACTGCGTGAGATGGGTGTGAAGACACTCGTCTCTGAATCAGTGACCTGTTATTCAGACTGCGCGTCACAGCGCAATCTGATGAACTTCGGATTCAAACCATATGGGCTTCTCCCGTTCGTTCATCCCTGGATCCGCCCTGAGGTTCTGGGTGATCAACCGCTCACCCTATTACTGATGGTCCGTTCTCTCAATGGTGGAACGGGATTCGGTACGCGAGAGCTTTTCTTGTCAGATCAAGACCGACTCGCTTTGGAGCAGTTTATTCCCTCAAAGGATCTCAAGCCTCCATGGACCTCGCTCCTTCACTTTGAGGGGGGCATTCAGTCGTTCTTCAAGCCTGGAAAGAGCGTTCATGGAATTCGTGGATCTGACTTTGTGGATATTTCTCTCAATCACCCAAGTGCCTTGGAGACAAGGCGACAATTGCACGCAGAGGGATACCGTTTTGCAGGAATCCTTCCGGGGTTTGGAAGAGATGAGGAGGGTCAGCATGTGGATCTCCTTCGTCTTTATCGTCCAGTGACACACACATACACGTTTGATCTGGTTTATGTCACTCCAGATCTAGAAGCTCTCAAGCAGTACTGCACGAGAGATTTCAACGCTTCCTGAGGCTTTTCTAAGCCTCTTTTCTTTTTATCCGGAATCCTATTTGACAAAAGTTTCGTTGATCTATAGCCTAAAACTAGTATGCAATTACGAACAATTATTATGTCCCGAGTGACTGGAACCGAGCTTGTGCTCGCACTTCTTGTCATTTTCGGATTCCACTCGGTGGCATAATTGATTGATTTACTTACATCATGAAATAAACCACCGATGATATCGGTGGTTTTTACATCTATGAAAAATACTCTCTTACACACCACAGAAGAATTGATTCGTATTCAATCAACTGCCAATCAAACAAAGGAATTACAGAGAATCATTACCTACGTGGAAACCTATTTCCAAGGGATCAATACTCTTGTCGTGAAACGGTATGACTCAAAAGAGAAACCATCTATCGTGATTTCTACGCAAGACACGCTTTCTCCTGATGTGATGCTTGTCGGTCATCTCGATGTAGTACCTGCACCAGACGAACTGTTTGAACCACGTTATGAGGGAACAAAACTATTTGGACGAGGAGCTTGTGATATGAAAAGTGAATGTGCCGTCATGATGGAACTGATGAAGGAGATTGCTGTTCAGGAAGATCGTCCAAACATTGCTCTCATGCTCACTACAGATGAAGAAATTGGTGGGTTTAATGGAGTGGCATTCCTCTTAAATGAAGTTGGGTATCGTTGTCAGGTTGCATTGATTCCAGATGGAGGACAATCACCTGACGATATTGTTCTCATGAATAAAGGCATTCTTCTCTTGCGCCTAACTGCACACGGAAAGACTGGGCATGGTTCTCGTCCATGGGTTGGGGAGAATGCGATTGATCGACTTTTGGTGGCCTATGAAAAGCTTCGTCAGTATATTCCAGTCAAAGCCACAGCAGAAGATCAGTGGTATCACACCTGTAATATCGGCATGATTCAAGGGGGAGAAGCTGCAAATCAAATACCAGATCTTGCGACCTGTGATATTGATATCCGGTTTACAGAAGACGAGAATGTTGATCAGTTATTCGCTAAAATTCAAGAGCAGGTTGGTGACCTTGCTGAAGTTGAACTTCGTGTTGGTGGGGAGCCGATTTATACAGACCCAACAAATAGTTTTGTTCAACAATACGCAGAGTGTGTAAAAGAAACGATTGGAACACCAGCTGTGTTTAACAAACATTGCGGGTCAAATGACGGACGGTTTTTTACAAGTCTCGGGATTCCAATCATTGTCTCGCGACCGACTTCCGGTAATCAACATAGTCCTGATGAATGGCTTGAAACAGAAAGTCTTCCTGTCTTTCAGGAAATTTGTCGACAAGCAATCAAAAAATTTCATTCCGTGTGCTAAGGGAAGGAATTTCTTTCCCCCAAAGCTTCTTCAAGAGGTTATGGGGGGAAGACATTCAATCTATGGAGGAAAGATGCTGGCTCCAGTTCATTCCAGGCAGGCACTTGCTGAATCAGTGTGTCCATATACGTTTCGTCGTGCAGAGGTGGCAGACATTTCTGCAATCAACGGAATGTTGGTCGATGAGTACGGACCTTCCTATCCCTATCCTCTTCGGGAACTCGCGGTGGATGGCATCTATATCGTGGCAACGCATGAGCCGACCGCAGAAATCGTCGGGTTTTCTCGTGCTGCTCCGCTTGGTGGTCATGAGGGGGTGTATGAGTTGGGGGGTCTTATCGTGAAGCGTTCGCATCGAGGTCATGATGTTGCAAAGCGCATGACGATTGAACGCATGAATGAAGCACGGGAACGAGGGGCAAAGGTCGCGATGAGCGAGCCTGTCTGTTACCGGATTGACTGTGCTTCTCAGCTCAACTTGCTCGGCTTCGGGTTTGTTCTTCTGGGAATTCAACCCGCCAAGTATCCAGATATTCAGGGAGAGATCCTGCAGGGTCAGCCCGAGTCTGTTCTCATGGCCGCTTGCTGGCTTCAGGGAAAGTCTGGGTTTGGAACCCGCAAGATCTATCTCCCACGAGAATATCGTGGGACACCACACAACTATCTTCCTCGAGAAATCCATTCGAAACGATTCGAGGAGAAGGTTCAAGGAGTCATGCCTTCACCTGTGCATCATGCTGGTCGCATGGGGGTTGGATGCCGTGGAGCAGAGTACATCGACGTTCCAGCCAACTGGAAAGAATCTGAGTCGCTTATTGCTAAATACATGCAGCAAGGGTACCGATTCTCTTGTCTCCTTCCTGGTTTTGGAGATCTCGACGGAGGCAGTCATTTTGACTACGTTCGACTGTACCGACTCCCTGACACGGTTCATGGATTCGATTTCCGTCGCGTCCATGTCGCGTCTCAGCTTCAACCATTGAAGTACTTCATCGCAGGAGAACACGCTTGTCGTCGCTAGACGCAGATACGCAAGGAAGGTAATACCTTCCTTTTTCTTTTATCTCTCTGTTATACTCGTCTTACTATGATCGGACTATTTGATTCTGGGGTTGGGGGGCTCAGTGTATTGAAAGAGTTACGTGCAAAAGCGCCAGAGGCTGACATTCTTTATTTTGGAGATATTGCAAACGCTCCGTATGGACCAAAGACAACAGAGGAGTTGGTCGTACTGACCATCCGGGCGATGTCGATACTTCGAGAACGGGGAGTAAACCAGTTTGTAGCAGCATGTAATAGTGTCTCTGTGTCCGTGATCCAGCCGATTGTTTCAATGTTTGGAGAGGCTCCAGGTCACATTATTGAGATGGTTGGTCCCTCAGCGCGGACGGTCAAAAAAACAGCCCATGAAAAGATCTTGGTGATTGCGACAGAAGCGACCGTTCGATCAGGATTGTATGAACGGACATTTCAGCAAGAAGGAATGGAGG
>JABMNY010000021.1 GCA_013204385.1 Candidatus Uhrbacteria bacterium | reverse complement strand
GGGTTTGAAGCAAAACTCGCTCGAGCTCCTTCATCAAACGTAAATAAGCTGATTGTTTCGCTCTCAACCTCTGATTCTTCCAGAACGGGAACAGGCTCGAGCAAAGTGACAAGAGGTTCGATCTCCCGCATGCGCCACCAAGCCGATACCATCAACGCAATCAATAGGATCGAGACACAGATTAAAATAAGTCGGAAAAGAATTTTAGACATAAGACATATATTATATAAATCTAGCATACCATTTTGAGAGGCAAGAAAAAACCCGCATGTTCACCAAAGTGATTGCGGGTCGTGTAGAGATAAGCCTCGGCTTATACCTCGGTCGTCTCAGAACTGGTTTGTCGAAGGATCCCTTGGAGCGCTTCTCCAGAAAGTTCTTCGTGGACAAGCAGATCTGCGGTCAAACGACCTACCAGACCCCTGTTCGTTTCGATGATCTTCTGTGCGCGCGTGTAACACTGCGCGAGCAAGGACTCGATTTGGGTGTCAACAAGATGCGCCGTATGCTCACTCCAGTGAGTCTCACCCTCTCGCAGACACCGATGAGCCAACTTGTCTGAAAAGCCGTACAGCGTGACGTACTCGAAGAGGATCCGGTTGGCGCGTCGCAGATCGTCGGACGCTCCTGTGGAAATCTTTCCATTAATGACCTGCTCAGCGGCTCTCCCACCGAGCAAGCACATCACATCAGCAAGAAGCTCTCCACTATCGCGTAACAGGGCATCCGCCTCATCTTCGGGAGTATTGAGGTTGTACCCGAGTGCCCCGAGCGAAGTCGGAATGATCGACACGCGTGTGACGCGCTTGTGTCCTCCAAGGGCCGATCGCACAACTGCATGCCCCGACTCATGAACTGCCACTGTCGCCCGATCGCCATCACTGAGGCGTCGTGCCAGATCCTTGTGACCTACAACGACCAGCTCGATCGCTCGAACAAGATGATCAGTTGTGATGCAATCCGCACCTTCTCGAGTTGCCAGAAGTGCTGCCTCGTTGAAGATTCCTGCAAGACCCGCTCCGGACATTCCGGGCGTGAGAGACGCAACGTGCTGGTAATTGATTCCATTCACCAGTTTCCCACGGGCATGAACCTCGAGGATCTTTTTGCGAGCGGAAACGCTCGGGAGTCCCATGTAGACCTTTCGTCCAAAACGACGCTGAAGGGCTTCATCAAGAAGTTCTGCGCGATTGGTTGCGGCGATGACGATGATGCCAGTTGTCTCCTCGAATCCATCCATCTCGGCCAACAACTTGTTGATCGTCTGATCGCGCTCAGAGTCACCCCCACCGCCTCCATTAGAACGATGCTGACCGACTGCGTCGATCTCATCGATAAAGATGATGCAAGGCGCACTCTTCCGCGCTTCCTCGAACAAGCTTGTCACACGTCCAGCTCCTACTCCGACGAACATCTCAACGAAATCAGATCCTGATATGTGAATAAACGGAACCCCGGCTTCGCCAGCGGTTGCGCGTGCTATGAGCGTCTTACCTGTCCCAGGAGGACCGAACAGGAGCACACCCGTCGGAAGCTTGGCGCCCAGACGGGAAAATTGACTGGGATCCTTGAGAAACGCAACGACCTCTTGGAGTTGAGTTTTTACTTGCTCATACCCAGCCACATCTGCAAAGGAGGTTGACACGTTCTGTGCTCGCTTCCCTTTGTGCTGGGTGAAGTTGAAGATTCCACTAAGACCACCCCGCTTAGAAGATGGCGGTCCTACAAGAAACAGGATCCAAAGTGGAATCAAGATGATCCAAATCCAGTTCCGAGCGAACCACCCTTTTGACTTTGAATCGTATCGAACCTGATACTCGAGAAGAATCATTTCCAGGTATTGAAGTTCTCCGGCACGACCTGCTTTCCAAGTAAACGGTTCACCCGAATGCTCATGAAAGTAGATTGCGTTGGGAGTGAGTGAGATTGCCCCATCAGTTATCAGAACTGATTCGATTTGTCCTGCCTCGATATGCGCAAGCGCTTCGGAATATGGAATCTCAATCACGTTCTGCGAAGACCATAACAGAACAAGGAAGATTCCTCCCATGACTGCCAGGACCTTAAGAATTCGCTTCATTTCGTTCCTCCATTTTGAACGATCGTGCCGAGCTGACACGAGGAGCGAATATAGCCGAAATACCCCCTTTTGTCTAGTGTTCACTGTATCAAATAAAAACACCCGATTGCGTATCGGGTGGATAAGAGAACTATGCTGCGATTCGGACACCTTCAAGTTCAGCGAGTCGTCGGAAGATCTCAGACTTCTCGAACAATTCCTCAACAGAATGCGCAATCGTTTCGATCTGACTTTCTCCTGGAGTGAGACCCTCAACCGGCTTTAGCACCACAAAGGTGTCGCAACGCAGAACCGTAGAAAGACGGTGGGCGATAATGATTGCGCTCGCCTCTTCCCGGGCAAGCAACTGATCAATCCCTGCTTGAACCGCCGACTGGTTCTCAGCGTCGAGCGAGGAAGTTGCCTCGTCGATGATCATGAAGCGTGGACGCTTGAGGGCCGCTGCGCCGATCATGACACGCTGGGCTTCTCCCCCTGAGAGTTTCATTCCATTGCGTCCCACGCGCGTGTCGAGCCCATGGGTCAGACGTGCACCGAAGTCGATGCGAAGAAGTCGCATGAATTCCCAGATCTCTGCATCCGTAATCTTCTCTCGTGCGGAAGGAGGAAGACCATACACAAGATTCTCCCGCAGAGTCCCATCAAACACTCGAGGGGTCTGAGGAATGTACCCCACCAATCGACGCCAAGAAGGCAAGTCGAGCTTGGAGAGATCATGTCCATTGATACGAATGCATCCACTGAGGGGATCCATGTAACGCTGAATGAGGCGTGTGATCGTACTCTTCCCGGCTCCACTTGGACCGATGAGAGCTACCTTTTCACCCGGACGAACCGTGAATGAAAGGTTTGAGAGAACCGTCACGGACGCTCCATCAACCTCGCCGCGCTTGTGATCATACGCGTGGCCCAACCCCTCAAACACGACCTCTACAGGACCATCTTCCAGAACGACAGGATCTACACTTGAGGTCAGCTGGTTAGGGAGTGAAAGTGCCTCGCGCAAAGATTTCAAGCTCGGCGTGCACCAATTCACTTCACGTTCAACACGTGCAAGAAAGCGGATCTGCTGAGAGGCCATGCCCGCCCAAGTCAGAATGGGCACAACATCAACGGGAGACATGCGCCCCTCCCAGACGCAGTATCCGGCATAGAACCCAGTCAATGTTACCGAGAAACCAGCAAGCAATGAACGCGGCATGGTTCCGCGAATGTAGGCGAGCCAGATCTTGCGATCAGCGTCGAGTGCCTGAGAGAATTCACGGTCCATATCCTCGATCTCCTCGAGATCGCGTCCACTCGTGATGACTCGCTCAACTCCTTGCCACCGCTCACCCCGCTTACGCGCAAGTTTGCGAAACAAGGATTCGACCGGCTCCATGTGAACCGTCACGAGACGATTGAGAAAGAGTGAGATGATCAGGTTTCCAAGGAGTGCTCCCAGAACGATAAGGGCACAGATGGGACTGAGTACCGCCAGCATTGCCATCGAGAGCACGAGGGAAATCCCCGAATCAATCCCGCTGAACAGGAGTGATTTCTGGACGGCATCAAACCGATTCCACCCCTTCTCCATGTTTTCCTGTGTGAGCTTCCCTCCTTCCTCCAAGTGCAGGCCGAGGTTTTTCTCGAAGAAGAGTCGATTGATTGCTGTATCCATGCTCTTGAGGTTTTCCCCAAGCGTCAGCTCAATGAAACGTCCCGCGCGCCACTCAAAGATTGAACCCAGCACATACGTCAGGGCAATTCCTGCGAGTGTTGCAAAGCCGATCGACAGGTGCTTTTGATACAGACTATCAATCCCCATTCCCATCAACCAGGGATACAGAAGACTCACACCGCGAGAGAGAACACTCCAGAAGAGGAGTCGCTTGATGAAGCGCCTTGCCGTTTCACCGACAAACTGGTCGCCACACCACTTCAGAACATCTCGTGTCTCGCCCATCGATCTGAGATACCCCAAGATTGATGTTTCACGCATGGGTTGTTCCACGATTCACCTCCAGTTGTTTGTTGAATGAACGAATGAAAAAGAGACCTCGTCATTACGGCGAGGTAGTTCAGATTTTAAAGTAAATAGCCTTAAAAGTTGATGCACCACGCCGAATTCAAAGACATGCCCGGGGTTGTAGAAACAACTCCAGACGCCATGACTCGTTGAAATGTGAGAATGTTTGCCATAGCGGTGTCGGCGTTAAAAATTAATGACCGAGAAACATATCAATGTTTATGGAATAGGTCAAGTCATGACTGTGGAAAACAAAAAAACAGAGTGAGACTCTGTTTTTTTAAGACGCGTTATTGTGTCGCAACAAACTTCCAGTTCACATGCTCCCAGAACCCCGCAATAAATGCTCCGCGATCATTGCGATGATCGATGTAATAGGCATGCTCCCAAACGTCGAGCGTAAGAAGTGGAGTCTCATCTGTAAACGCAGGAGTATCCGCATCGTGATATCCCTTCACTATAAGTGTTCCATCCGCTCCGCGAACAAGCCATGCCCAACCCGATCCAAAATGAGCTACAGCAATATCCGTGAACTGATTCTTAAATTCATCAAACGATCCAAAGTCTCGATCAATCGCCGTAGCCAACTCTCCTTCTGGCGACTGAGCCTCGCTACTCAAACAGCTCCAGAAAAAACTATGGTTGAAATGTTGAGCGGCGAGATTAAATACTTTTGGGGTTTTATCTCGCGAACCACGAATGACCTCTTCAAGCGAACGATCTTCAAGATCACTTCCAAGTACGGCCGCATTTAATTTGTTCACGTAACCCGCATGGTGCTTCCCGTGATGAAAATCAAACGTTTCTGCGCTGGTCCAGGGAGCAAGGGAATCTTTGGCAAATGGAAGTTCTGGTAGATCAAACATAAAATAGCGTTACAATTAGCAAGATTAGTCTAGCATTTTAGGACCTCCTTGTTCAATAATCTGACGATACACCCCAACGGACGTACGTGCTTTACGTATACACGTTGCAAAATCAACTTCGAATAATCCAAATCGTGGAAAGAACCCATCCGCCCATTCAAAATTATCCAACAAGGACCAGTGAAAATACCCACGCAAATCCACCCCCTCGTTCAGGGCACGATGCGCATGTCTCAAGGATTCCTCAAGGTACCAGGCACGATGTCGATCATCTTTATCTGCCAGGCCGTGCTCGGTAATGTAAACTGGTTTCCCAAATCGCCTTAACCCTTTCAACACTCGATACAATCCTTCCGGATACAATTCCCATCCAAGATCCGAAACGATCTTCTCTTTCTTTCCAAATTTGAGGTCAACAGAATTATGAAAGTAGTAATTCAGCCCGATAAAATCCTGGTGCTGTTTTACCCGATTCAAAAACCATTCATTCCAGACATACGTCGAAGCGCGCGCAACAAGTTGATTCACACCCCAAGGTTGTCTCGCGGAAAAATGAATGTTGTGTTTTGAAAGCCCAACTTGTAACGCCGAATCAATCTCTTTGAGAGCATCGTACGCCCCTTTATGAGCCTGGACCAAATGACGCGCAACTTTGATCGTCTGGAAAAGACTTTTCGATTGTGGAGGCCATTGCCCTGTTAAATAGCTATTACTCGCATAGACAAGCGGCTCATTAATCGTGATCCAATTCACGACTTGATCTCCAAGCGCCTGAACAATCTTTTTGCTAAAGATCACAAAATCTTCCACAGTCTGTTTTGACATCCATCCTCCCTGATCTCTCACCCACAACGGCACAGGCCAATGCCAGAGCGTCACGAACGGCTCAATCCCCTCCTCGCGCAATCGACGCGCAAAGAACGCATATCGTTCAATCACAGCTTCATCAAATCTTCCACGCTCAGGCTCTACACGAGACCACTCAATAGAAAATCGATAGCTATTCACCCCTAACTCTTTTAAACATAAAATATCCTGCTCAAACTGATTCCAGGAATCACAGGCAGAACCAGAAACATACTCCT
>JABMNY010000020.1 GCA_013204385.1 Candidatus Uhrbacteria bacterium | reverse complement strand
GCCGGAAACAGTATTCGAGACTTTGTTTCCGCGGTTGAGCACGCTCATGGCGTCAGTGAAAAAGCAACGGTGATCATCGCTGACACTATTCCAGGATATGGTATCGACTTTATGGAATATAACTTTGCGTGGCACGGAATGCCTCCCGCTGTTGGATCAGAGTCAAACCAAGCCATTAATCAGTTACGAACCCTTGCAGGGCGCATAAGTAGCGAACACGAATAATATGACTTTCAAAAAAACGCTTCCCTGGATCTCACGTGGGTTTGCACTCATCGGAATTATCGCCCTTGTCTGGCTTGCAACTCAAAGTCTCTTTAACACCTTTTCAGTCGCCACTAACACCTCATCCTCTGGAGGATATCCTGAAATGGAAATGCTCAGTGTATCGGATTCCTACGACAGTAAGAGCGCCATCCGTTCCATGCCCCCACAAGAACTTCTTTACAATGAAGTAATCGCGGCAGAAATTGATCAAAAAATTATCAAAACAGGAACGCTTGATCTGATTGTTGATCACGCGGATGAAAGCCTTACTTCCGTAACGACTCTTGTCGAAGGAACAGAGGGATACGTCCAAAGCAGTTCGATTCTAGAGCACACCGACGGAACAAAATCTGGATATATTACCGTCCGCATTCCTTCAGAACAATTTGAATCAACACTCGAAAAACTCAAGCTAATGGCACTTGTCGTAGAGCGAGAAACAACCAGCGCAGATGATGTAACGGAACAGTACATAGATCTTTCTGCACGACTTAAGAATGCACAACTACAAGAAGCTCGCTATGTTGAGATTCTTGATGTTGCAAACACCGTTGAAGATATTTTAAACATCGAACGCGCGCTCGGAGACATTCGTGGATACATCGAATCGCTTACCGGACAACTTCAATACTTAGATAACGTCACAGGATTCTCCACCATCACTATCACACTCTCAGAAGAACCTGTTCTTACGATTGGTGGAAAAGAATTTCGACCTGGAACAAGTGTCAAAGAGGCCGCCCAGGCAGTCGTCGCAATTGCACAATGGCTTGTCGTCACACTTATCTGGATTGTGATTATCGGCATTGGGATTGGTCTTCCACTCTTCTTTCTTGGATGGCTCGTGGTGATTCTTGGAAAGAAGACTTATCAAAAACTGAAACGCTAGGTATGGCAAAGTCTCTCAAAAAACACGGGATTAATCGCGAAGCCTGGCTTGTTCGTCACCTCTTTGACGAGAGTGAGCTCAAACAGATCCCTACACGCAACGGCTATGGAGATGGTCTCGTCGAAGCGGGAAAGAAAAACAAAGATATTGTTGTCTTGTGTTGCGATCTGACAGAATCCACAAGATCAGACCGATTCAAAAAAGCCTTTCCTGATCGATTTATCCAACTTGGCATTACAGAGCAAGCCATGGCCTCTATGGGAGCAGGACTTTCACTCGTTGGAAAAATTCCGTTTATTTCAAGTTATGCGGCGTTTTCTCCAGGTCGCAATTGGGAGCAGATCAAAACAACGATTGCCCTCCAGCGCTCAAACGTAAAAATTGCAGGAGCGCACGCTGGACTCTCTGTTGGGCCTGACGGGGCGACACATCAAATGCTCGAAGACATTGCCATCATGCGCACCGTTCCAAACATGACCGTCGTTGTGCCATGCGACTATGAAGAGACAAAGAAGAGTACGCTCGCGGGAGCCACGTTCAAAGGTCCATTTTACTTTCGTTTCGCACGAGCTGCGTCTCCCTCCTTCACGACCGCAAAAACCCCATTCAAGATTGGGCGCGCTGAACTTTTTCGGCACGGAGATGATCTCACGATCATTGCCACGGGTCCGCTTGTCTGGGAGGCACTTTTGGCCGCTGAACGATTGAGTGAAGATCATGGAATTGAGGCACGGGTCATCAACTGTCACACCATCAAACCCCTCGACGAAAAGATGATCGTAAAATGCGCGAAGGAAACAGGGGCAATCGTCACGGTAGAGGAGGCTCAGGTTGCAGGAGGACTTGCTGGAGCGGTGTGTGAAACTCTTGCCCTGACTGTTCCTGTTCCTGTTGAGCGTATTGGCGCACAAGATCGTTTTGGTGAAAGCGGAGAACCTCGCCAGGTTCAAGAAGGTCTGGGCGTCACAGCGACGTTTATCGCACTCGCCGCTGACCGAGTCCTGCAACGTAAACTCGGACATAAGGTCCCGCTCATCCCCGCCCACATACTGGCCGCCCAAAAAGGCCTCGCACTCGCGCAAAATGAAATCCTGACCGAATCCCTCGCACGTGCACCAAAAAAATGGGGAGGCACAAAACCCGACTCCAGCCTTAAATCTAGAAAGAAAGCGTAGTATGTCTGACTGTCTTTTTTGTAAAATCGTCGCGCGGGAACTTCCTTGTTATAAGGTTTGGGAAGACGAGAACCATTTTGCGTTCCTGGACATTAATCCAATTCGCGAAGGACACACGCTTGTTGTGCCAAAACAACACGCATCCTATCTATTCGGCCTCGATGACGCGAGCTATCAATCCATTCTTAGCGCATCTAAAACGGTCTCTCAACGCCTAAAAGAAGTCTTCCAAGTTCCCCGCATCGGGGTTGTTGTAGAAGGCTTTTCGGTAGACCATGTGCATATTCACTTGATTCCAATCACGGATGTTGGGCAACTCGATCCAAAACAAGCCAAACCGGGTAATCCACTTGAACTTACGCAGATCGCCGAGCAAATCAAAAACCACTAAAGAGCCTTCTGGGCTCTTTTTTGTTATACTAAAGTTACTATGACTACTATTACATACGATCTTATTACCATTGGGGACATTAAACTCGATGTCTTTATTTCTCTTGATGACTGTAAAGAGAAATGTTCTATTGTAAAAAAACAACTCTGCCTTGGCTTCGGAGAAAAAATAATCGGAAACGTCCTTGATCAACAAATCGCAGGTTCCGCTCCAAACGTCGCTGTTGCGCTTGCTCGCATGAAGAAAAAGACGGCCGTTGTTTCAAACATGGGAGATGATTCCACATACGAAATGACCCTTCCCTTCTTACGCAAAGAAAACGTGGCAACGCAGTTAATTCGCTCATTCAAACACACAAATTCTGCCTACTCAGCCGTATTGAGTCTTCAGGGCGAAAAGACGATTTTGGCTTCCTACATCGCAAAACCTTACAAACGACCGAACACTCGATCTAAATGGCTCTATATTTCTGAAATGGGTTCAGGATACGAAGACCTATTCAATAGCATTGCCACCTATGTAAAAGGCGATCACACCCTTTTGGCATTCAATCCTGGAAACGGTCAGATTCAAGAAGGGGCAAAGGCGCTCTATAACTTGATTTCAGCCACGCATGTCCTGTTTGTAAACGTTGAAGAAGGACAACTGATTGTGCAGAATAAACGCCTGAAGGTAAAAGCTCTTGCACAAGAACTCTTCAACCTCGGACCCACGGAAGTTATTATCACAGACGGAAAGAATGGCTCTTACGGTTTTGACGGAACACAACTCTATTATTGCCCACTCTTCCCTGCAGAAAAAGCTGTTGAATCTACGGGAGCCGGTGACAGCTTTGCGGCTGGGTATATTGGCGCAAGAATGCAGGGACTCCCAATGCAAGAAGGACTTCGCTGGGGATCCGTAAACGCCGCAGAAGTCATCCAGCACATTGGACCAACAAAAGGACTTTTGAGCGACACACAAATCAAAACACGACTTAGAAAACAACCAACATTTGAGACAAAAATCCTCTCCTAGAAACAACAATGTTTGGGATTAGAAAAGCCGTCCCACGTGAGTAGGACGGCAGAGAGTGGCGATCAGCGCCGACGACGCACCCGCCAAGGGTACTGATCGGTTCCACACCTGACGAATTCGACCGGGATGAAGCATGAAAACTCGTCAGGATGAGCGTCGAAGTAGGCCTTTGCATCAGTATATATCCCACCCGTCAGAACAAAGCTTCGCTGAACGTGAATGTAGCCCAGAACGTGGGGCGAAAATGGCTCCAGAGTGTCGCGACCAGTCTTGACGGCAGCACCCGGACCCCCTTCCTTCCACCAGTCTGAACTTTCCAGATGTCCAGCCTGACCGCCAAAGGTCAGACGACTAGCAGACAGAACCGGTACACCTCCTTCCACGACAACGATGACAGGGCCCCCAAATGACTCTTGTCGCCAGGTCGGGTACTGACAATCGATACCGTCCTTGATTGCTCGATGTTGATCCATGATTTCCTCCGATGGAATGAGTGATCGAACTCACGACACTACGTTAAAATAGACATTTTGTCAATATTCTATGCTTGTTTCCCTTAAAAAAATCCTTGAAAAAGCTGAAAAACAGCACTATGCGGTCGGAGCGTTTAATATCAACAACCTGGAAACGATCCAGGCTATTATGACGGCCGCCGAAACAGAACTCTCCCCCGTCATTCTTTCGACCAGTGAGGGTGCAATTGATTATGCTGGAATGGAAGAGCTTGCCGCCCTCGCGCACATCGCGGCAAAAAAAACAAAACTTCCTGTCGTCTTCCATCTTGATCACGGGAAAAATTACGACCTTGTTGTCAAAGCGATTAAAAGCGGTTGGTATACAAGCGTCATGTTCGACGGATCATCCCTTCCCTTCAAAGAAAACGCAAAAAAAACAAAGCAGATCGTGGCACTCGCACACAAAAAAGGTATTAGCGTAGAAGCAGAGCTTGGAGCCATCGCTGGGATTGAGGATTTTGTCTCCGTAGAAGAGCAAGACGCTCACCTCACCGATCCAGAACAAGCCATTCAATTTGTGCGTGAAACAGGTTGCGATGCACTCGCGATTGCGATCGGTACAAAGCACGGCGCATTCAAGTTCAAAGGAGAATCAAGACTCGATTACGCCAGACTCAAGAAAATCGCTGAAGTTGTGAACGTTCCCCTTGTTCTACACGGCGCCTCAGGAATTCCCGCGAATATCAAACGCATCTGCACACAATATGGATGCGAAATCTCAAGCGCAAAAGGAGTTGCGGACGCATCCGTCAAAAAAGCCATCACGCTGGGTGTTCGGAAAGTGAACATCGACACAGATCTGCGTATCGCCTTCGATGCCGGCATCCGTAAATTCCTCGCAGAAAGCCCAGAGGTTTTTGACCCTCGTAAAATTCTCACCCCCGCAAAGGAACTTATGACAAAGGTTGTCAGACACAAGATGAAAACGTTTGGCTCATCAAATAAAGGTTGATATGTACGACATCATTACAATCGGAGCAGCAACACGAGACGTATTCCTTGTCTCGGATCAATTCATGGCGATTAAATCCAAAAAGTTTGCGACCGGAATGGGCGAATGTGTTGCCTTGGGATCAAAGATTGAAATTCAAGAAATGGTGTTGACTACCGGCGGCGGTGCGACAAATGCCGCGGCAACGTTTGGGTCACTTGGGTTTCGTACTGCGACCATCACCCGTATCGGGGATGATTCTATCGGGAAGGACGTGATCGAGGATATTTCACGTTTTGGAGTAAGCACCCATCTTGTGCGCCTCATCAAAAAAGGAGAGACCGCTTATTCAACCCTTCTCACCATGAAGGATGGTGAGCGTACAGTTTTGGTCTATCGAGGAACAAGCGCTAATTTTACAATAAAAGACATCCCCGTTTCTGCCATCGCAACGACAAAATGGATTTACCTGACTTCCTTAGGAGGAAACCTCGCCGTGGCAAAAAAAATCATCACAACCGCACACAAGGCAGGTGTAAAAATTGTCTGGAATCCAGGCTCTGCAGAGCTCAAGGGGGAAGCAAGCATCCTTTCCCAAATTCTTCCGATGATTGACGTCCTATTTCTAAATTTCGAAGAAGCACAACTTCTTACACGCAAGAAAAAACTCACAGACATTTTTAAACAGCTACATACAGATGGAGCGGTGCGTGTTGTTACAGACGGAATGCATGGTGCAACCGTGTATCGGGACGGATGGATGGCGCACGCTGGCACCACAGGCGCAAAAGCCATTTCTCGAACGGGCGCGGGTGATGCATTTGGATCAGGATTCATTGCAGGACTCATCAAAACAGATGATTTAAAAACGGCTCTCCAAGTAGCAACTCTGAACGCCGAGTCCGTCATTCAAAAGCATGGCGCAAAAAATGGACTCCTCCGTTCCTGGCCTTCAAGTATCAAGAGACTCCAAATTAAAGTCACTATTCTATGACACACACTATTTTCATTACCCGCGATATTCCTGATGAGGGAATTAAGATGCTCAAAAATGAAAAGCATCTGAAGGTTGATATTTTTGAGAGCGACAAACCTATTTCACGACGAGAACTTCTCAAACGGGTGAAAGGGGTAGACATCATTCTATCTATTCTCACTGAGAACATTGATAAGGAGGTCATGGATGCCGCTGGACCTTCACTCAAAATGATCGCCAACTATGCAGTGGGATTCGATAATATCGACCTTAAGGAAGCAAAAAAACGAAACATTGTTGTAACAAATGCCCCACATGCAAACGTCTCGGAATCTGTTGCAGAACATACCATCGCGCTCATGTTCGCACTCGCGCATAGAATTGTAGAGTCTGACAAATTCACACGAGCCGGAAAGTACCATGCCTGGGGCCCAAAACTTTTACTGGGAACTGACTTGTTTGGCAAGACCATCGGTATCATCGGAACAGGACGTATTGGTTCAGGAGTCGTTCAGCGCCTGCATGACGGATTCGACATGAAAGTGCTCTATACGGACATCAAACGCAATCCCATGCTTGAAAGTCAGACAGGAGCCAAGTTTCGTTCTCTTGAGCAACTTCTCAAAGAAGCGGATATTGTCTCGCTCCATGTTCCCCTCCTCCCCTCTACGAAGGGCATGATCGGCACTCAAGAACTTAAGCTCATGAAGAAAACCGCATTCCTGATCAATACAGCTCGCGGTCCTATCGTTCAAGAAAAACCCCTTACGCGTGCACTCATGAATGGAACGATCGCCGGAGCAGGACTTGATGTCTATGAAAAAGAACCACTTATTGACTGCGACCCAACGGACACTCTTGAACTCCGTAAACTTGATAACGTTGTCCTGACCCCACACACAGCAAGTGCCACAATCGAAACCCGCCAAGCCATGAGTCGAGTTGCTGCTGAAAATATCTTAGCCTTTTTACGAGGGGACATTCCACCAAATAGTATTAATTAATTCAAAAGTGAGATCTATCTGATCTCACTTTTGAATTAAAAAAGCGACGAATCCTAGTTCGTCGCTTGAGCGTCCGCAGTCGCGTGACGCCGTGCGTATTCGGCCTGTGCGACCTGATCTGTCTCGAGGATCTGAGGCCAGACAGTGCTTTCAACGCGAGCTCGAAACTCTTCGTCGAACAACACCTGGTAGATCCACTCGTACTTGATGAGATAAAGTCTCGTCTCGACTGGAAGCTCCGTACAAGACTCCTCCCGCCAGCTTTCTCCACACGTGTGGATGGCCCGATGGACGGTTGCCACGTTGGCGTTGTATCCGGCCGCAAAGACAAGCTGACGATCCCAAGTGTTCCCGAGAAGATGAGCGCGATGTGCCTTCTCCTCATTGCCCATGAACGTCCACCATTCGGCGTCCGTGTGGGCGATCATGACCTTGATTGCGTTGTGATGGTCCTTGCGACCCCACACATCATCCTCAGGAAGGTCGAGGCGTGGGTACTGTTTGCGGATTGCTTTGTAGGGCGTTCCCACGATCTGACCGATACCACGCGCATCAGCCCACGACTTTGTGTACTGATAGCTTCGCCAGCGATTCAGACCGAGCGTCACGAGAGCTCGATCAAGCATGTCGAGACGTTCGAGATCGGCACCACCGGCAAACCCCGTATCCGACCACATCTGCTCGGTGAGGATCAAGGCAATCACGTGGTCCGGTGTACCAAAATCCGTGATCCGTGCTCCTGGCACGTAGTTGCTTTCGATGTCCTTTGCCAGGACCTCATAGGACGCCCCGAGGACCGCCTTGCGCAGGTATTCCAACCCAGCTTGGCGCAGTTCGGGATTATTGAGGCGTGTCGAGTACGGAACGTACACGGCCGCATCAATTCCATCAGGTCCTTTTCCGTAAACAGCCGTCCGAACTGCAACCGCCGTCCACCCAGGAGGCGAGGAGATGATGAATGGGGGGTTCACCCCACCGTCGCATGCACCGTCGCGTTCGCATGTAACCGAGAAACCCATCGGAAAGTCAGATTTCCCTCCATAGACCTCGACAACCTGCATACCACCAGTCTCATCAACTGCAGCAACAAGATAATCTCCCAGACAACGCCTCCAGGTGGTCGATGCTTCTTTTGAGAGACTCTGTCCAGGAACACACTTCTTCTTGTCCAGATGAAGTCCTGTGACAAGCTTCGTTCCCTCTCGGACTGACCTGAGAAGATCCTTGGGCACATCAGGAAGACGTTCAGGTCCAGGAGGAACAAAAGCCGTGTATCCTTCGATCTGGACACGAACAGCCGGCGGTGGGAGTGACGAATCGATGTGAAGAGTCTCAGGTTCGCGTGAACTCCAAAGAACCTTCACAACCTTCACACCCAGAAACAGCACCAGCAAAAGGAGACAGGTTGCGAGAAAAGTTTTGAAGAACAAGCGGGTCATGGAAGAACTCCTTGAACTTTGAGTGGGATACTCTCAGAACAAAATAAAATATCAAAAAAACAACAGATTGTCAATCAATCTGGATCCAAATTCTTCGAAAATAAGCTACTTTCGCACTAAAACTCCTAAACACATTGACGATACCCATCGCAATTGTTATTATTTCGCCGTTACAGAACACCATCGTTCATGATGGGCCAATAGCTCAGTTGGTAGAGCACCTGCTTTTCAAGCAGGGGGTCTGGG